>JAISPK010000084.1 GCA_031274985.1 Coriobacteriales bacterium
TTACCATTACTGAAGCGAAAATCAGGGGCGCCCTGCCCGGTTCCCGCTGATTTTCGCTCCAGAATTGGGGCTGGCTTCAGCTCAGCTCTTCAGAAGACCGTCGCTTCGTCCTCGAGGTGTTTGCGTCAGCTCAAAAGCGCGAGGGCTTTGGTTACTGCTTCTCCTGCGTCTTCGGCGTAGGCATCGGCACCTATGCGATCTGCCCAGCGTTGTGTTGCCGGGGCGCCGCCGATCATCGTCTTGAATCTTTCTCTCAAGCCCTGGCTCTTGAGCAGCTCCTCCAGCTTTTTTTGTTCGTTCATCGTGGTGGTGAGCAAGGCAGAGGTTCCGATAATGTCGGCTTTGTATTGCTGCGCCTTCTCAACGATAGTTGCTACCGGCACATCGCGACCCAGATCGATTACCTCTATCCCCTGCGTCTTTACAAGGGAGGCAACGATGCCCTTGCCAATATCGTGAACGTCACCTTCTACGGTAGCAAGCACCATGATGCCCTTTTTCTCCGCTGCCTGCCCTCCACTGGCCACTGCCTCGTCAACACGCGCCGATACCTTTTGCATAACGTCTGCGGTCATCATCAGCTGCGGCAAAAACACGCTGCCCCGGCTAAAGAGGTCGCCTACCTCGCGAATACCGGCAGAAAAACCGTCGGACAAAATCTCTACGGGGTCATATCCCTCAGCCAGAGCGCGCTCAATGGTCTCCAGGGCAAGTTTTTCGTTGCCTTTGTGCATTGACTCGATAGCGTCACGGATAATCTCTTCTCTACTCACGACGTTTCCTTTCTTTTCGTCCGTCACAAACCTGCGTGCCGTTTGAAATTCTCGACACTGTTGATGGGAATCCCCAAAAGCTCTGCTATGCGGAATTTTGTCTGGATACCTACCCCGCCATCAGGTCTGAGCATCGTTGTACCGATGTCGAGCTGTTCTCTGACCTCTTTCATCTGAGCACAGTCGGCGAGGTCTGCCACGCTGACTCCCAGTTTTTGCGCCACGTACGCTTTGGCGTCATTGATCTTCATCTTTTGCAGTTCCATTCTGAACACCAGATCACCGGCACTTCTTATGCCGCACATCCCTGCGGTGCTCTCATGGGTCACCGTCATGCCGAAGACATCTCCGGCACCTACCTAGAGGCCGTCCAGCCCTGCAATCTCTATCAGGGCCTTGTCAACCCGCGATACCGCATCGGCCGCCGGAATGAGAGAGAGCGGGATGCCGCCCACGCCCATGCCCACATTGGCATGGACGGGGATATTGGCAACCTTGACCGTTTCCTTGGTAAAGGTCACCACGCGCGCCAGGTTCCAGGCGAGCGACTTGCTCGAGTTGGTGTTGACGACGAGGCCAAAGATGCTTACCCCGGCCTGCTCGGCCATCTTTACCTGCTTGTGAGGATACATCCCGGCGAGTATCTCCCCGTCAAAGGCCAGCTCGCCATGCATGCCCAAATTGAACTCCCCGGCCATACCCATCTCAAAACCGGTCGTGGGGTATTTTTGGCTCAGGATGCGAACCGCCTCAAGGCTGGCTTTAACATCGGCATCGCCCGAGGCACCTACGGTGTCGAGGTTTATGCCGTCGGCACCGCTCTCTATCATCTGCGAAGCCACAAAAACGATGTCTCTCACGGCATGTTCGATAGCTTCTTCCTGGGCTTCCCGGGCCTCTTTGATCTTGCCGGCGGGCAGGAGCTCCGCCCAGTTATCGCAGGGACCATCGGGTTTTGTATACAGCCCCAGGTTGGGCATGGCACCATAGAGCACCGGCAATGTTGCCATCAACTGCACCTGCTCCATGGTCTGACGCTCTTCGGAGATGATGGGCTTGATAGGCTTATAGCTATAGTCAACATGGCAGAGTTCGATGCTGTCAGAGCCAAGCGCCCGCTCCTGGGCGAGCACCGTCTGCAAACGATCCATGCCGGCGCCGTGGCGCACCGTGAATTTTAAGGTGCCGGCATCAAAGGATACGACGACCTCGCTGCCCGGTTCTACCGATACGATCTTCTGGGGGGAGGTGATGATCTCAAAGAGATGATCGATCTCCTCCTGGTTCATAGCCGGGATCTCGCCGCGACTCGCGGCATCAAAGGTACCGTCCTCGATGTCCTCACGAATCTCTGCTTCGGTCATCTCGGCCACATAGTTGTCTCCGTATCTGGTGAGATACTTTTTACTCATTTCTTTCTTTCCTCCTCGTTTTTCTCGCGCCTGCTTCTGTCGCTGTTGCGTCTCTCTCTGTCATTGCCGCGCAGGCGACAATGACAGGACAGCTTGCTCAGGCCTCGGCCTTGCTTCCCAGAGTGGTCTTTTTGCCTTTGACGGCATCTCTGAGCAGCATGATCGAGGTGTAAATGAGCACAGCGCATACAAGCCATTTGAGCGCAGTCAAGGGTATGGACTTTACGATGAGTACTGCCACCGCAACACCGACGCAACCGCCGATGTTTACCATGATGGAGGCCTTTTTGCTGTAGGTGGGTTTTTCTTTGGTGTTAGCCTTGATAAACCGCATACCAGCGGCGGGCATCAGAAAAGCGCAGGAGCCCATCATTACCGGAAAGGCAACGGCAGGGCTGAGGCCCATGGCAAAAACGAGAGCCATCATCGGCGCGTAGCAGCCAACGCCAATCGTCATCAGCGAACCGAGTGCAAAGCAGATAAGGGCGGAGATAATCAGTTTACCGGTGCTCAGCCCGATAGCTTCACCGCCAACCGGCATCAGCTTGAAGATACCGGCCAGCATAACGAGAACAACTACAATCAAGGCAATGCCCATGCCATAACGGATAACCGTAACGTTGAGCTTGGAAACGATGCCGGCTCCGAGAACAGCTCCCAGGGTTGCAGAGGCAATCAGGGTCACCAAGGTGACGATTTCCACCTCAATAACCGTGGTGTAAGCCAGCGTGGTAAAAGAGCAGGCAACAACGGCACAGATGTTGAGTGTGCCGGGAATCTGCTTGTCCGGCATAGCCTTGGTAATCTTCCACCAGGCGGTCATGGGACCATAGGAGCCAATGCCGAGCGCATCAATGAACTGGGTTGCTACTCCGCAAATGCCCAGGTTGACCCATTTATCCCTGCCCTTGAGTTCTTCTTTGGTTTTTATGAGATTGAGTACGAGAACAACGGTAAAGACAACCGTAATGACAACAACTGCAGCTTGCAGTACTAGTAGTGGGGTTATGGTCATAATCCTTTCCTCCTTGTTATAAAAAGACGTAACTCCTGTTTGACGTAATTCTTTGTGTGAGTGAGCACCTCTTTTTGTTGGCAAGTCACCTCTCTCCTGTTTAACCGGTAGACTTTTTGGCGCCAAGTCTTGCTCAGCAAGCTTAACCACAAATCAAGGCTGAGGTAATGTGCTTCATGTGAAGAGTTTTTGCATTATTCTGCACATGTTGTTCAAAACAAGGACGGGACTTGAGGACGGGGCTGACAGGATAAAAGGAGCATAGCTTTTTGTGTCACCGTCCCCCTTTAAAATTGTGCCTTATGACCCTCAAGCTGCTCCAGAGATAGGTTGTGTTGCCCGGCAAGGCCCTTGACGTACGGTATAATAAGCAGCCTCAGGGCAGTGTGGGGTAGAGGTGATTAAGCGTGTTTGTGGCAAAAGAGCTTACGGTTGAGTCTTTATTGAAGACGTATGACTTCAGGGATGTCAAAGTACTGGCCGGGCACACGGGATTGACCAATGTGGTTACCTGGCCGCATATTCTTGAAGTGATTGACGATGCCGATTATTTTGTAGATGGCGGCGAGTTAGTCTTTGCCGGTTCCGCAGCAAACGGCAGTAATGCCTCCCTGGCTGCCTTCTTTCACAAACTGATCAATAAAGAGATTTCCGCGCTTTGTATCCAGCTCGGTGTTCACCCGGATGATGTTCCCCGTGAAATGATCGATCTTGCTGACGAGTACCAGTGCCCGCTTCTTGGCGCCGACCGATCGATCCGTTACCTCGACCTTACGCACAGCGTCATACATAGTATCAACCGATACGACCTGGAGGGCTTTGCCCATGAGAAAGCTTTTATCGAGTCCAATTATTGGGTGCTCGACTGGATCCATGAGGAGCTCAGCGAAGACCAGATTGCGGAACATCTCCAAAAAAAGAAGTTGCACTACCACTATTTTGCTCTTGCAATCGAATACCGCAGGCATGCCCTTGCGTATCAGTGGTCGGAAAACACCTATACCATCATCTCAAAACGACTCCGCGAGGTATTTGAGCACTACCATTTTACGCTCCTGCCGTTTTTTCTCGACAACCTCTTTGCGGCCGTCGTGCTGGATTTTGGGAGCAGTGAAGACTGGCGGGCCCGGTTTAACCACGCACTTGATGCCTTTAACGCTCTCCCGACTCAAAAAGACAAACCCTCTCTGATCATCGCTTGTGGCATGCGCTCACTCAGCTCACAAGATATATCCCTCAGCTACCAGTCTGCAAAGGGGACACTTTCTGTGTGCCAGCGCTTTAATACCAATCGCTCCATCTATGAGGACCTGGGGCCGCTTTCACTGCTTCATTTGGCAAGCGATAGCACTGATCTGCCCGGTTTAAAGAGATTGCTCGTAAACCCGATAGCCCCTCTCAGGGACTTTGACACAGAGCATAACGGCAAGTTGCTCTTAACACTCAAGACTTACTATGACTTTAACGGCAATAAACAACAAACGGCTCGTGCGCTGAGCATTACCCGGAGAAGTCTCTATTATCGGCTTGAGAAAATCGAGGTGCTTCTGGGGACGACCGATCTGCTCAAGCCCAAAAAGCGCCAGTCACTGGAGCTGTCGCTGGCCTTTTTTGCCTTAGTCAATAACTCGCTGGACTGCTCCTCTCCCTTTGTTTGTCCTTCCCGCTAGCAGAGGATTGCCGGTCTGGGACAGGCATAAACACTCAAGCGTGTACAACATGTGAAAAAGATAACGAAAGAATTTCGTATTCCGCAAATTACTCCCGAAGTTTTTTGCCTGTAGGATTCGTGCAGAGCAACGCTGCAAGAAGGCCAATTGTCGTACTTAACCTGCGCAGGAAAAACGCCTGATGCAGGAACCCGCAGCGAAGGAATCAGCAAGGAGGATACCATGCCAAAGCTCGAATACGTTACCAGTTCAGAAATCGAAGAAATGCACCAGGCTACCGTGGACATTCTGGTGAAAACAGGAGTGCGCACCACTTCACGGCGCTTCATGGAGGCAACGATCGGTGTTGGCCTCAAGGTAGTTAAGAATGAGGGTGACAAGTTTGCAACCATCTATTTTAGTGAGGAGCAGATCGATCGTGCGCTCGCAACCGCGCCGGCAAAGTTCACCATTTATGGCCTGGATGAGAATAATCAGATCAACTGGGGCGAGAAAAGAGCCTACAACAATACTTGTGTCGGGATGCCCTTTGTAGAAGACCCTGAGTCCCATGAGATCCGAGCCACAACTTTAACGGATCTTGAGAATTACGTCCGTATTGCCGATGCACTTCCGTATACCGACGTACTCTCCAGTCTCACCGCACAGGGCATCCCCGAACACGCAGCCAATGCCGTGCAAGTAGGGGCAATGCTCAGAAACACCACCAAACCCCTGCGCATCTGTATCGAGTCGGCTCATGAGGTAAAGGATGTCGTTGCGGTGCTGACGGCAGCAGCCGGCAGTCTTAAGGCGCTGCAAGAAAAACCTCTGGCCTATCTTGAGATATCGCCTATCAGCCCTCTGGATTATGCCACCGGCCCGGCGGATGCCATGCTCGACATCATTGAGTCAGGCTTACCCCTTGGCCTTATCCCCTGCCCCATGATGGGCGCCACCGGTCCCATGACCTTGATAGGCTCCGTTGTCATGCACAATGCCGAAATGCTGGCAGGCGTAGTGATCACGCAGCTTCTCCAGCCAGGTTATCCCACCATCATGTCCCCCCGGGTCACCTTCATGGACCTGAGTACCATACTCGGTTTGTGGGCTGCACCGGAGATGGGACTCGCTGCGGCCGCTTCTTCCCAATTGGTAAATAGATACAACATCCCCAATGCTCCCGGAGGGTTTTCCTGCGCGGCAAAGACCTCCGATGCGCAAGCCGGTTTTGAGGTGACGTTTAACGCGCTGCTCCCCGCTTTGATTGGCGTAGATGTCATCGGCTCATCCGGCTCGCTCGACAATGCTCTGGTTGCCTCCTACACCAAGCTGCTGCTCGACGACGAAGTGTGCTCTTTGGTCAGGAGGGCTCTGAGGGGCAGTGTTGTGGACGAGGACTCTCTGGCAGTGGATGTTGTTCACGAGATAGTTAACGGCGACAGGAATTTCCTGGCGAGTGACCACACCCTCGAGCATATGCATTCTGAGCTTTGGCCGCCTATCTTGAGCAATCGCCAGTCTTACGAAAAATGGCGCGAAACTAGCCTTACCTATGCCGAGGTTGCCAACGAAAGGGTCAAGGAGATCCTTGCTCATCACAAGGTTTCGCCCTTGTCTGAGGAGCGGC
>JAISPK010000094.1 GCA_031274985.1 Coriobacteriales bacterium
AGGATGACTACGGTTTTAGCTTGAAAAAAATCAGCGGAGACATCAGAGTCAACGGGCGCTCTATGGTCGGCGACTTCGGTGGGCCCGGCACGAACTCAAGCCCTAGCAGAACAGGCAGAGGTGGCCAGATCGAAGTTGATACCACGAGTGGTACGGTGAACTTTAACTTCAGGTAAGAGTAATACTCACACTTTAGGCAAGAGTAATACTTGCTGAACGAAGAGCCGTGCAGCCGATACACACGGCCACCGGCAACGTAGCAAGATGACAGGGAGCGCTCTCGATATGCACCGCCAGTGCTGTTGTTGAGCCTCCCAGTCCTCCCGGACCAATGTCGAGTGCGTTGAGACGAGCAAGGAGCTTGTGCTCAAGTGAAGAGATCTCTTTCACGGGATGCACTACACCGAGAGGTCTGAGCAAAGCATGTTTTGCCAGACCCGCCACTTTGTCAAAGGTTCCTCCGACCCCAACGCCAATCACCAACGGCGGACAGGCATTGACGCCTCCGGATGCCACTACGTCTGTGACAAAATCGAGCACTCCTTCTACGCCGGCGCTTGGTGGTAACTGGGCAAGTGACGAGGCGTTGTCTGAACCGCCCCCCTTAAGCATGATGTGCAAGATGGCGGAGGGTTGTCCCGGCTCTGTTTGCGCGACGCCAGCCTTGAGCTCCGGCTCGGTTGTTGCGGCAAAACACACATCTTTTTCCTGTCGCAGTAAAACTTCGCAGAAAGCCGGGGTGTTGTTGTGCGTGTTGGTGCGATCCATGAGCGCGTCGCCCAGCATGCTTGGCCGCATACCGCTTGCTTCAAAGGCCCGGGCTACGGCAGCGTCAACGCCGCTGAACACATCGCCCGGAACACACACCGGCCCGTTCACCTCAAGGCACACCCACACGTAACCGGTGTCCTGGCAGAGCGGCAGACCCTCGGCCCTGGCAAGATAAGCGTTGCTCACCAGCTGCTCAAGCACTGCGCGCCCCCTGCTACTCACCTCAGTTTTCAAAGCCGCCTCCAAGGCAGCCAGATAATCCGGGCGCAGGGAGCTCACCAGATGCGCTACCTGTTCTTCTACCAGGAGGGCAATCCGGGAGGCGTCGAGAGTTGTGGGTCGTCTGCCGTTCATATGCTCATAGTATAACAGCCCTATGATATGATTCTTCTTTGCTTGCCCGGATAAAAGAAGCAGCTGGTTGCTGTCAAAAATAAGGAGAGCCATGGCCGAAAATAATACGCCGCAAACGCCGCAAACACCGCAGACATCACAAACGCCGCAAACGCCGCAGATCAATTTGAAGATCGAGAAGAAGATACGCGAGGACGACAGGATCCAACTCACGATAACGGTGCCTGCCGACATGACGGGCGATGTTCTCAAAAGCGCGGCTTATGTGCTGGCCATGCAAAACAAACTGGATCCTGCAAAACTCAGCGGAGACGAGATATGCTCCGTGGTGAGAGAAGCGGTGGGCGAGGCACAGTACAAAGCCTTTACCAATTACTATGCCATGAGCGCGGTGGCGCCGCACGCCATATCCCTCAAACAGATCGAGCCCATCATGGAGCCGGGGCTCAGCACCGCAGACGAGATCGCTCCTGAAAAAGACTTTACGTTTGCTGCCCTGGTGACCCCCAAACCGCACTACGAACTCTCTTCTTATGAGCCGGTCACGGTAGTGCTGCCCACGATAGAGGTCACCGACGAGGAGATCGACGCGCAGATCTTCCATCTGTCCGAGCGAAGCGCGCTGGTCGAGGCCGCCGAAGGCGAAGCGGTGAGCGCCAACAGCGAAGTGACCTTTGCGGTGAGGTCTGCCTACAAGGAGGATGCAGAGGTCATTCCCCAGCTCACTGCCGAAAAGCGGATTTATCCGATGGGCAAAGGCTACCTGCCCGCAGACTTTGACGAGCAGCTCATCGGCATGAAAGCCGGGGAGAGCAAGACGTTTGATTTTGGGCTGCCCATAAGCTTTAACCCCGATGGTTCCGTTGGCGAAACCCGCACGGCAACCACCACCATCGACCTCACGCAGGTCAATCGCCGCGTGGTGCCTGCCATCAACGATGCCTGGATCCTCATCAACATGCCCGAGGTAAAAAACATGGACGGCCTGCGCGAGATGTTTCGCAAACAGGGCACCGAGTACAAAACTAAAGAGCAGGACAACATGAAGTTCTTCTCCGCGGCCTCTGAGTTGGCGAGCCGCTTTATCGGAGTGATACCCGACGAGATCTACGAGAGCACGCGCAGCGAGATGCTGGCAAACATGACCGCCCAGCTCAAGCAGCAAGGCATGACGCTGCAACACTACCTGCAAAGTGTTGGCATGGATATGCAACAGTTTGACATGAACCTCATGATTCAGGTGCGAGAGACCTTGCGTCAGGGCTTTGCGCTGGATGCGCTGGCCCGCCACCTCAAGCTTACGCTTTCTGAAGAGGACCTTGCCGACACGCTCACCCGTATGAGCCCCGGCAACGAGGAGAGACTCCGCGCTGAGCTGGAAGGGTCGGGACGCTCCTACATCCTTACCGAAGCCGCAACCAGAACTAAAGCCAATAAATGGCTGGTAGAAAACGCGACCTTTGAGACTGTTGAGTAAATACGAGAGAGGGCGTTAACATGAAAGCAATAATTCCAGCGGCGGGCCAGGGCACACGCTTTTTGCCAGCCAGCAAGGCGGTGCCTAAAGAGATGCTGCCGGTGCTGGACCGTCCGGCCATTCAGTATGTGGTAGAAGAAGCTCTGGCGGCAGACGCGAGCGAGGTCATCATCATCTGCAACGACGACAAGCCCGAGATATTCCAGCACTTTGCCCCCAACCACAACCTGGAGCTGAGCCTGGAGCAAAAAGGCAAAGCGGCTCTGGCAGCAAGTGTCCGCCATGCCGGCAACCTCCCCGTCTCTTTTGCACAGCAGCCAAAACCACTCGGCCTGGGCAATGCGGTGCACTGCGCGGCAGAGCTGATGGACAACGACACACAGGGCTTCTACGTGCTGCTCG
Organism: Coriobacteriales bacterium; assembly: GCA_031274985.1. GTDB lineage: Bacteria > Actinomycetota > Coriobacteriia > Coriobacteriales > UBA8131 > WQXH01. The sequence goes on from JAISPK010000094.1 coordinate 3,005, forward strand.
GCGACGTGCTGGTGCCAGAGGGAGATTTGCTAAAGCGCATGCACGCTGTTTCTGCGGAGCACGGAAACGCCAGCGTGATTGCCGTTATAAGTGTTGCGCCCGAGGAGGTCTCACGCTTTGGGATCATCGACGGCGAGCTGGTAAGCGGTACGCAACAAGACGGCACGGCCGTCTGGCAGATAAAAGCCATGGTAGAAAAACCCGCGCTTGCCGATGCTCCGAGCACCCTCGCCATCTTTGGCCGCTACCTGCTGAGCCCGGCAGTGATGCAGATACTTGCCCACACCGCACCGGGGGCCGGCGGGGAGATACAGCTTACCGATGCGCTGGTAGAACTGCTCAACACAGAAAAAATGTACGCCGTAGAAGTGGGCCCGACAGAAGGTTTTGACTGCGGCACGGTAGCAGACTGGCTTACAACAAACCTGATACTGGCCGCACGTGACACCGAGTTGTCAGAAGCGGTAAAGGCCGCTTGTGATAAAATCACCTGGTAGGCCTTAAGCTTTTTGTCTATTGAGAGGGATTCATGGAAGATAACAGTACTACCATCATAGAAAACCTGATTGGCGCTCCCATTCCGGACATTGCAATCTGGATAGCAGGCGGCGTTATTGTTGTTGCCATCATTGCGTTTATCGCCGTAGGGTTTATTAAAGAGCTCAAAAAAAAGTAAGAGAAAATGCACAAAGAGGACAACACCGAAGAGTCTAAAAAACGCAGAAAGCCCTTTGCCGGATGGGCAGGATTTCTTAAGAAGAAAAACATCGGCGAAGACGCGGTGCGCAAAGACGCGGTGCGCAAAGATACGGTGCGCGATGACGCGGTGCTCGAAGATTCAGCGCGTGATGACGAAGTCCGCAAAGAAGGCAGCCCCGAGGAGGCAGCGCCAAAAAGCGACCTGCTTTCGCGGCTGCTGGTGATTCTGGGCATTTTGCTCTTGTTGCTGGCTTTCAGTATTGCCGGCTATCTTGTGTGGCAGTATACCGATGCGCAAAATCGCTACACTCAGATACAGTCAACAGCCGGGCTGGAGGTTACGCAGTCCCGCACGGTGGATCGCGACACAAAGCTGGAAGACCTGCGTTTTGACTGGGATGCTCTCAGAGCGCTCAACCCCGAGGTGGTGGCCTGGATAATCGTCCCCGGCACCAACATCAACTATCCCGTGGTGCAAGGCGCCGACAACAGCTACTACCTGTACCACCTCTTTGATGCGAGCTATTCAGGCACCGGATCAATCTTTGCCGACTTTGAGGGCAGCAAGACCCTCGACGGGCAGCACAATATCATCTACGGCCACAACATGTTTGACGGCTCAATGTTCTCTGATATTTTTCTCTATACCAATCAAGACTACTTTGATGATCACCGGGTGCTCTACCTCTGCACGCCGGAGAAAAACATCGAGCTGAGCGCGATTTCTTGTATCAAGATCTCTGCGGACGCCGGCCTCAGGCAGTTTTACTTTGAGACCCCCGAGGACTTTACCGCCTTTGTGTTTGAGACCCTCTCTGCGTCAGTAGCTTCAACGAGCAATCTGCAGTCCGTCATTTACGACACGCAGACGCTGTATTCTTTTGTCACCTGCGGAACCCTTGATGCCAGCACGCGCATAACACTGTGCTGCATACCGGTGAGGAGCGTAACACCAAGTGCCCTCTAGCCTCAAACCAGTTTTCCGTTTTCATCAGTATCAAATACTTACCTAAGGATCAATCGTGAAACCAAACAAAGACTTACCCGTAAGCCCCGACTTAAGAGAAGACAAACCCGAAGAGGCCTGTGGCGTCTTCGGAGTTTATGCGCCGGGTGAAGACGTCAGCCGTCTTACCTACTTTGGGCTTCACGCCCTGCAGCATCGCGGGCAGGAGAGCGCCGGCATCGCGGTGGGCGACGGCAGCTCGGTGCTGGCAATTAAGGATATGGGCCTGGTGACCCAGGTCTTTGACGAAAATGCACTCTCTGCCCTTACCGGTTTTGTGGCCATTGGCCACACGCGCTACTCTGCAACCGGCGGATCAGGCGGGCACACCGCCTGGGAGGCCGCCGAGCCGCATCTCTCTACCATAACCGACGAGATCATCGCCCTGGCCCACAACGGCTCGCTCATCAACTCGGTTGATTTGCGCAGACGCCTCGTGGAGCTTGGCGTGACCTTTCGCTCCAGTGCCGATTCTGAGGTGGCAGCCAAGCTCATTGGCTACTTTACGCAGGAAAGCCATCACATGCGCGAGGGCATTCGCCGTTCGATGGAGCTCATCGAAGGCGCCTACGCCATGGTGCTCATTACGCAGGATGCGCTGTACGCTTTCCGCGATCCCTGCGGCATTCGTCCGCTGGTCATCGGCCGGCTGCCTGAGCAGCGCGGCTGGGTTGTGGCCTCAGAGACCTGCGGCCTGGACATCGTTGGCGCCGAGTATTACCGTGACGTTGAGCCGGGTGAGGTCATCCGTATCAAAGGCACGGGCGACGACGGTCTGATCATCGAGCAGGCAGTGCCCCAGCAAAAGCACGCGCTCTGCATTTTTGAGTACGTCTATTTTGCGCGCCCTGACTCCAACATTGACGGCATGAATGTCTACCATTCCCGCGATGCAATGGGCAGGCAGCTTGCTATCGAGGCTCCGGCAGACGCAGACGCAGTCATCGGCGTGCCGGACAGCGGCGTACCCTCGGCCATCGGCTATGCCGGCCAGAGCGGCATTCCCTACTTGGAGGGCATCGTAAAAAACCGCTATGTGGGACGCACGTTCATTCAGCCGACTCAGGCGCTCAGGGAGCGAGGCGTAAGGCTCAAGCTCAACCCGCTCTCGTTCAGTATTGCCGGAAAGCGTCTGGTTGTGGTGGACGATTCCATCGTCCGTGGCACTACGTCACAACAGCTGATTGCCATGCTGCGCGACGCAGGTGCGAGCGAGATTCACGTGCGCATCGTTTCGCCGCCGGTTTCGTGGCCCTGTTTTTACGGCATCGACACCAACTCGCAGGATGAGCTCATCTCTGCCACCAAGAGCGTGGAAGAGATCTGCGAATTCCTGGGAGCGGACTCACTGGCTTATATCTCTGAAGAAGGCCTGTTGAGCTGCATGAAGGGCAATCACAACAGCTACTGTACCTCCTGCTTCTCCGGCTCGTATCCGGTAAAGCTTACCGAGAAACAGCAGCAGGACAGTTTCCGTAGCGACATGGTGCCCACGTGGTGGCCGCAGGAATCACAGGGAATGGCATCACTTTTCTAGAGGCTTAACCGAATAGTTGGCGTTGTCGCAGGCACACTTTTGTAATTGTGCTCGTTTTATGTCGGTTTTATGGAGGTTTTATGGAAATCCGTATTCCTCGTTTTTTAGCAGTATTCTGATTACACGAGATTTCAAAATCTCATTTAACAGATAATTCTCTCTACTATGGTAAGGAGACGGGGTTGGATGTCCCACCAAGCCCGTCTCTTTACCCATTTAAACCCCAAAAAAACAACAACTCTCCCTTGCTGCGACCCTCTCATTTGTGAAGATATTGTGGAGATTGCCCTCACCGGTGCGCGGTGACGGTATTCTGGCCGTGTAGTGATAAAAACTACCGAGCGGTGTAGGGCATAAGAGAAACAGGTGTGAGGGGGGCAGCTTCAGCACAAAAGGACACGTCCTTTACCTTTTTACAGAGGTATCTGAAGCAAACGTATGAAATCAGCACTTAAAAAGAATACGTACCGGTGGTGGGGGATAACAACCGGACTCTGTCTTTTTGTTGCCGGTGTCTTCCTTGCACCCTGTTTCTTCCCTGCCCCCGCCCAGCGGGCTTTTGCGGACGAGGCACCGCAGAGCCAGGAAAACGTTGTTCTTGAAGAGAGCAACGGCGAGGAAACCACCGCCACAAGCCCTGAAGAAGAGTACTTCAGCTATGAAGAGCTCGCCGATGCGCAAATCGCTCATGCCGACGATCTGACAACCATCACTATTCCAAAGAGCAAAGTGCCTCTCTCCCGCTTTTTGCAAACCGGGCAAAGCCCCGGCATCAGCGGCAGCTACTTCAACACCGTACTGGTAGGGCTCAGCATGGCATTTTTGTTGGCGATGCTGTTGCTGTTGCTGGCAAGAAAAACCAGTGACCATCGGGTCACTGCCGGGCGCATCATAGCGGCAACCGTTGGTCTGGCAACTATCGTCACCTGGTCTCATTTAGACAGACTGCAAACACCGACGGTGCTTTTCAACGAGGTTTCAGCGGTGATTGCCACACTCTTCTGTGTTTTTGTTGCGCTGAGTATCGCGTCCTATGTCTATGAGTTTCGACTAAACAAGAATGAAGTGAGCGAACAAGAAGAGTAGGACCCCGACAAGGGGACGGTTGCTGACAAAAGGGGACGTTTGCCTGTCAGGGGGACGGAGAA
>JAISPK010000006.1 GCA_031274985.1 Coriobacteriales bacterium
CTTTCAGTGCCTCTGCACATTTTGGTAGGGGACAAAGCTGCTCGTAAGACAACCCATGGGCTAAAGTGTCATATTGCATCGGTAGAGTTTCCTTACGGGAGCTTTTTTCGGGAGGATACTGGATTAGTTATCAGCTCTCCTGAACTGTGTTTTATGCAGATGGCCAGCGAATTGAGTTTCAGAGAACTTGTTGCGTTAGGTTATGAGCTTTGTGGTGGCTACCGCTTAGACAGCAAAGGTGAAGTTGAAAGGGGTTTTCGTGACGATCTGTCTCTCACCAATACAACCAAGCTGGCTTCCTATATCTCAAGAGCTGCGGAGCAGAAGGGCCGGGTTACCGCGCTCAAGGCACTACGATACCTTGCAGACAACTCAGCTTCGCCGATGGAAACTATCTTAACCATGCTGCTTACCATGCCCTATCAGTACGGCGGATATGGGTTTGCTGTCCCGAAGCTTAACTTCCGCATTGACGTGCCAGGCAAGCAGAGAAACAGCAAAAAGGGATCAGAGTACTACGGTGACCTCTATTGGCCTGAGGCAAAGGTTGATGTGGAGTACGACAGTGATGCGTACCATACTGCAACTGATTTCATCGCAAAAGATGCAGTCAGGCGAAATGCACTCTCCTTTGTTGGCGCAACAGTAGTCACGGTATCCAGAAGGCAGATTGCAAACACGGAAGAAATGCATAAGATTGCTGTGTTGTTGAGCAAGCTGCTAAAAAAGAGACTGCAATACCCCATGCCCGAATTCCTTGGTCGTCGCGCTGCCCTGCGAAAAGAGCTTTTCGCGAATAGAGGGGAGTCATCTCCCGTGCTGTGACGACGTAATAATACTGCTGGCAACAATCCCCAAGCCACTTTGCACAAGTGTATACTGAATTGGTGTTCGAGAGACAAAAGGGAGACCATGATATTCGAAGCAATACGGGCAACAGCTGCATTAGCCGATGCCTGGGGGCAAATCAATTCAGTATCCTGGCAAAAAGGATATGAAGGAATTATTCCGGCTGACTATTTAGACGCTTACACGCCAGAAAAAAGAGCGCAGGCTTTTAGGGAGAAGCTGCTGACTGACCTCAAAGCGCGTTTTTTGTTTAAGGTTGACGGTTGTCTGGCAGGTCTTGCGATACTCGACAAAGCGTGTGATGAAGATACTGCTGAAACAGATGGTGAACTATTAGCGTTTTACTTTCTTCCCGAATACTGGGGCACCCCTGCTACTCACACTGCTTTTGAATTCTGCATGAACTGGCTCAAAGAGCAAGGGTTTTCCAGAGCAAAGATATGGACTTTTGAGAAGAATCTACGAGCACGAAAGTTTTACGAGAAGTATGGTTTTTTCCTTGATGGAGCCGAAGAGCTCGTTGACCTTGGCTGGAATCTACCCTTGTCAGGCTTGCGTTATTCAAAGGTCTTTTTGGAGGAGTAGCAAGGACTACGACAACCGCCCTGCAGTGCCAGACCAACACCGGCTTGGTGATGCCATCATTGCCGCCACGGCACTTGATCACCAGCTAACCCTTGCAACTCAAAACATCCAGGACTTTCTTAACACGGGTGTTCAGATCGAGAACCCCTGGGAACCCGGCGTGACCTATGCTGCAAGAAGATGAATAGCTGAACAGTATGCCCTCAGGGATTCCGTGCTGTCCCAGCACGAGGTGTCGTCACCATTCAGACTATGAAGCAGCCCGATAGTATCCCGTCGGCCGATAATCGGCATGCACCCCTGTTATAATGACCAGACAACTGAATAGCGATAATCTTCGATTGAGTGTGAGCTCTGCTGTCACCTGACAGCAAGGGAAGCGGATGAGAATTCCGCGCTATCCCAGTAGCCGTGAAGCTGATGAACGGGCACGAAGCCACTGCGCAAGCGGGAAGGCGCCCTACTAATGTGAAGCTAAGCCGGCAGACCTGGTTGGAGGTTAGCCACAGGGACTCTCTGGGAAAGAAGTCTGGTGCGAATGAGCAACACCAATCACCACCTTTCATCCCTTGAGCAATCAAGGGATTTTTTTAGGACTGAACGTTTTGATCTTTCAACGCTGGGCAACTATCTTCGAGAGTCAAATGATCGAGATTAGAAAGGAGATATTCATGAGTAAGAGAATTCTCTCGATCATCCTCTCAGCAGTGCTGGTGTCTGTGCTGCTGCTCGCTGGCTGTAGTAGCGCCGGCGCCGAGACCACCACCGACACCGGTCAAGCTTCAGCAATCTGTATAACCGACATGATGGGGCGCACGGTTGCGCTTGAAAAACCGGCGGAAAAGGTCGTGGTGCTCACCGCCTCTGCCTGCGAGATCGTCTATGCTCTGGGCGCAGGAGATACCATCATTGGCCGCGGCGAGTATTGCGACTGGCCGGTCGAGGCACTTGCCAAGCCCTCCCTGGCATCCGGCTCTGAGACCAATATCGAGCAGATCATCGCCCTCAGGCCCGACCTGGTGCTCATGGCAACGATGGATCAGACCCCCGAACAAGTTGAGCAAATCCAAAAAGCAGGCATAGCGGTGTACTCGTCTGAAGCCCACACTATCGCCAGCACCTATGAGTCGATCTTGCAGATTGGCACCTTGATGGGCAAAGATGCTGAGGCGCAACAGATCGTCGGCAGCATGAAGGCAACCTTTGAAGCGCTGGCCGCGCACAAAGTCACCGGGACGGTTTACTTTGAGGTATCGCCGCTTGAAAACGGCCTGTGGGCCGCCGGCAACAACACCTTTTTGAATGAAGTCGCTGAGCTCATTGGCCTGGAGAACATCTTTGCTGATGTTGACAGTTGGGCAGAAGTATCAGAAGAACAGGTGCTCAAGCGCAACCCGGACTACATCGTGACTCTGTGTATGTATTACGGAACCGGGCTGACCCCTGTTGAAGAGATCTTGCAGCGGGCATCCTGGCAAAATGTTGCGGCGGTCAAAAACGCCAGGGTCTTTAACCTCTCCAACAACGAGTTAGCGCGCCCCGCACCGCGCCTCGCTGAAGGCACTCAGGCACTCTATGAGTTTATCAAGGCGAATTCATAAGGGCAGTGAGATGTCCGGGTATTGTTTATGACAAAGGGGCGTGAATAGGTTTTCCATGAAGCTTAGAAGCTACAGCACCCTCACGTATATCCTGTTTGCTGCGGCGACGCTCGTGACGATATTCGTTTGCACCGCAATCGGAAGCGTTCCTATACCCCTGCCCGACACTATACAGGCACTCATCAACGCAGTAACCGCAGCTCCTCAATCGCCAGAGAGCACCGCAAACATCATTCCTGAGATCCGCTTACCTCGAGTTCTCGCAGCAGGCTTGGTGGGCGCGGCGCTCTCACTGGCTGGCTGTGCCCTGCAGGGGCTGCTCAAGAACCCCCTTGCCGACGGCTCGACACTGGGTGTTTCTGCCGGGGCAAGCCTCGGCGCAGTCATTGCCATAACCTTTGGCCTCACGTTTACGATGCTGCCGGTAGCCGGCACCACGATCATGGCCTCTCTCTTCGCCTTTCTCTCCCTGGTTGCCATCCTCGGTCTTGCCTACAAGCTCGATCACTCACTCTCTACCAACACCATCATCCTCATCGGTATCATCTTTGGCATGCTCATTTCGGCAGTTATCAGCATCTTTATCGTTTTTGCCACCGATCAGCTGCGCCAGATCGTGTATTGGACCATGGGGTCGTTTGCAAACAGCGGGTACCAGGATGTTTTGTTGCTGAGCGTGGTGCTGTTGGTTTTTGGCGGCCTCCTCCTCTCGTTGCACCGGGAGCTCAATGCGTTTGCCATCGGCGAAGACAATGCCCAGCACATCGGGGTCAATGTAAAGCGCGTCAAACTTTTGATATTGGTGTGCACCGCTGCCCTGGTTGGCACCAGTGTCTCCGTCAGCGGAACCATTGCTTTTGTCGGGCTGGTTACCCCCCATATGGTGCGGCTTATCACCGGCCCCAATCACGCCCGGTTGATGCCGGCCTGCTTCTTTGGCGGCGCAATCTTCATGATGCTCTGCGACCTGCTGGCGCGCAGCGTGTTCAGCCCGCGCGAACTTCCCATAGGCGTGGTCACCTCCCTGATTGGCGCAGCGCTCTTTATCTACATCTTTGCTTCGGCGAGAAAGGTAAAGCAATGAGCATGCTGGAAGTAAAAAACCTCACGGTGAGGTACGGTCCGTTGACCCTGGTTGATAACGTCAGCTTTACGGTAGAAGAGGGCGAGCGGCTGATGATTGTCGGACCCAATGGCGCGGGTAAAAGCACGCTGGTCAACGCAATCACCCAGAGCATCCCCTACACGGGCGAGGTGCTTTTTGAGGGCAGGAACGTGCGCAGCCTCAAACCGAGGGAGCTGGCCTGTCGCATGGGGATGCTGATGCAAAACCACTTTGTCAGCTATGCCTTTACGGTACAAGAGGTTGTCAGTTCAGGCCGCTACGCGTACTCCCGCGGCTTATTCACTACACCGAGCGACGAAGACGAGCAGCTCATCGCTGAAGCCATCAACAATTGCGGGTTAGAGCCCATGGTCAATCAGTCGGTGCTTACGCTCTCCGGAGGAGAGCTGCAGCGGACTTTTCTTGCGCAGGTGCTTGCCCAGGACCCCCGATTATTGGTTTTGGACGAGCCCACCAATCACCTCGACCTTGCTTACCAAAAGCACACGCTTGAGCTTTTGGACGGTTGGCTCAATACCCGCCAGCGCGCCGTGCTGGCTGTGGTGCACGACCTCAGCTTGGCCAGGGCTTTTAGCACACGGGTGCTGCTGATGGACAAGGCAAGAATAGTTGCTCTGGGCACACCGGAAGAAACGCTGAGTCCGGCAAACCTCAAGGCCGTGTATCAAATGGACGTGCAGGAATGGCTGAAAGGATTACTGGAACAATGGAAGTAAAAAACCAAAATGGGGACGGTTCTTTTATGGTTTGAAGAGAGACCGGGGACGTGCTGGCAAAAGGGGACGTACCTTCTGTCTGCTCCAAACCATAAAAGAACCGTCCCCATTTTGGTTTCATTTTGGTTTGAGAGAGGATAGTTTATGAGGATCTTGTTGACGGGCGGGTCTGCCTGCGGAAAGAGCACCTTTGCTGAGGCGTTGGCGATGCAGCTGGGTAGCCCCCGGTATTATCTGGCGACGATGCGGCCGTATGGCGAGGAGTCCCTGCTCAAGATCGCCGAGCATCGAAAAGCGCGCCGGCAGAAGAACTTTGAGACCATTGAGCAGGAGGTGGACATCGGCAAAGCCGAATTCCCTTCAAACGCAATAGTGCTCCTGGAGTGTCTCTGCAATCTGGTGGCAAACGAGCTCTTTGACGAAGACGGCGCCGTAGACGAAGGTGCCTACCAGCGTGTCTATGACAGCGTCGTTTCGCTGGAAGACCGCGCGGCGCACTATCTCGTGGTGACCAATGATGTGGGCAGCGGCACAGCAGCAAGCTACGACAACACAACACACCGGTATGTTGAGCTTCTCGGCCGATTGAACGCTGAGCTGGCCTCTCGTTTTGAGGTAGTCTGCGAACTGGTTGCCGGTATCCCCGTGGTTTTGAAGGACGAAAGCCAGGCAGACACCAGCTCCTTTGAGCAGCTTTTGGCTCAGATACACACAAAAGGTGAGAGTCCTTTTGTGCCAAAGAGCTCTAAAAGTTCACAGCCTCAAGACTGCAACAGGTGCTCAGATCGGTCCGTGAAAGGTGATGATGGTACTATGATGCTGGTAATTGGCGGCGGCGGCGCGGGCAAACTCACGTACGTACGCTCTCTGGGCTACAGCGATGAGCAACTGGCCAACGCACTACTCGACGAAAGACCGGTGATTTATAATCTCCAGGACCTCGTTGCTGCATCTGTTGCAGAAGCTCCGGCCCTTTTGGAGGCGCTGCTTGCCAAAGAGGTTGTTGTTTGCGATGAAGTCGGATCCGGGGTCATCCCCGGCGTACAGGTAGAGCGCGAGGCCCGCGAGGCCACCGGCCGACTCTGTAGTCAACTTGCTCAGCAAGCCCATACGGTAGTCCGTCTCATTGCAGGAATACCCATAAGGATTAAGTGAGGCACCATGGAAGTATTACTGATCAGACACGCTGAGACCGAGGCAAACCGCGCCAGACGCTATGCCGGGCGCACTGACGAGCCCATCAACGACAACGGCATCAAGCACGCCCAACGCTGCCTGTATCCTGCGGTTGAATCGGTGTACGTTTCTCCGCTCCAGCGCACCCAGCAAACCGCTGCACTGCTCTTTCCCCATAAGGAGCAAACAGTAGTGGCCGATCTCATCGAGATGGACTTTGGCGATTTTGAGTCGCTGACGGCAGAGGAGTTAGCGAGCAATCCTGACTATCAGAACTGGGTTGACAGTTTCTGCGAATCAAAATGCCCCAATGGCGAAGACCGGACTGACTTCGACACACGTGTGTGCAACGCTTTTGACGCAATCATCGCCGAGGCCTACGCGCAGGGCATTCAGAACCTTGCTATCGTCGCTCATGGTGGCACGGTCATGGGTATCATGGATCGCCAAAAAGAGAGCGACTGCCCGCTAAACTATGACCGGGTCACTCCCAATTGCACCGGCTATCACCTAAAACTCGACCCCGCCCGTTGGGAGCACGATCCTGACTTCCTGTCAGTAAAGAAGATCAACGGACTGGACTGGCAAGAGAGCCACTCGTCCTTCTTCCAGCATACCAACTGCGAGTATTTTCCCTGCCACGCAACCCCCAGCCCCAAAGACTTTAACTGTCTGTTCTGCTTCTGCCCGCTCTATGCGCTCGGAAAGCAGTGCGGAGGAGTGCCCGAATTCACGGATGGTGGCATTAAAAGTTGCCACGCCTGCACTCTTCCGCACCTGAGAGAGAGTTATCCTTACTTGCTTAAACTCTCGCTCACTACACCTTCTTCTTCGGCTGCCTGACGTTTTTTAGCGACGCGCTTGGACAATACATAAGCAATGGCCGCAAGCGTAACGCCAAAGAGGGTCATGCCGATTCCATACATAAAGATGTAATGGAATCCGGCATCGCCATAAACATCCAGCCAATTTCCAAACATGGTATGAACATACATGTCCGGCAGGTACCCTATCAGCGATGCGATAGAAATCGCGGTTGCCGAAACATGCACCGGTACGCCCAGCTCAGCCTGAACGGAGAAAGCCGTTCCCTTGCAGAAGAACATCGAAGCTCCCGTAAAGAGGATCATAAACACGAGGATGACCGCACTGAGCCCTGAGGGGGCAAACAAGAAGAAGACCATGGCCAGCGTACAGAGCACAAAGCCGAGGATCTGTTGCTTTGACACTGAGCGCAACGCCTTGTCTGCGACAAAGCCGCCCAAAGGTCCTCCGATCAACCCTACGCCATAGGTCCTGAGCGCGCCAATGCTTGCGGCAAGCACCGCAGACAAGCCAAGAACGCTGGTGCTGTAAGGGGTCAGATAGGCTGAAACCGCCATCATGGTTACGTAGCACCACACCAGGCCCGACATCAGCCAGACGCCCGGCATCTTAAAGGTAGACAAAAAGGCCCTGGCATCAAACTTCGCAGCCGCTTTTCCTGCTTCATCGGTGTTGTACACAGCTTTATCGTCAAACAGGAATATCAACAGCAGCCCCGCAACAATGGCGAGTCCGCCCATAGAGGCCACGGCCCCCTGGAACCCAAAAATCGGGTCTGCCTGGCCCACAAATGCCAGAATCCCCACCATGATAAAGCTCAGGAGCAGTGAGGCAAAGTTGTTAAGCCCGGTGAATATCCCAAAGAGTCGACCCTGTTCTTTGTCGGTACCCTGCATGCGGATGCCCTTAAGCAGAGCCGGCCAGAATGCCAGGCCGCCGCTAAAGGCCATAGCCACCCATATTGCTACCGCCATGGCATAGCTGGTATACGTAAAGACGAACAAAAAGCTGAGACCGGCCTGAGCAAACACGCAGACGATCAGCACCTTTTTTGGCTTTATCTTGTCGGCGATCCAGCCTCCCGGTATGTACATGATGGTGAGCGCAATCGTGTAGGCGGTCATGAGAAAGCCGAGCTGCTCGTTGGTTACCTGCATGGCCGCTATCATCTGGTCGTAGAAACTCGATTTCATGTACGGCATCACGTACATGAAGCCATAGGTAATACCCAGTGCAAACAGGGTAAAGAACCTCTTAACATTTTTATGTCCCATGGTTATCTCCTCTTCCTTGTTAGATACTCACTCAATTGCCTGATGAGCAGGTTGCCTGGCCGGCAACGGGAGCTACCAGGCAGGCAGGCGCTTATTTTGCGTTTACGGCATTCTCAACTGCCTCGTTCACTGCCCGCAGCCGCTC
>JAISPK010000043.1 GCA_031274985.1 Coriobacteriales bacterium
CGACCCGTTGAATAGACTCGTGGTAGTCATATTCCAGTGCGTTCTTGAGCAAGTGGGCCGAGAGCGTTGTCGTTTGGCCCAGTGCCGCTGACACCGCCGAGTGCATTGCCTGCTTCCAGGCTGGATCAGGCCCCAGATGGTTGTACACCGCAAGATAGCCGAGCAACACGTCGTCGCCGGCCGGCGTTAAGCCGGGCCCCAAACCAACCCACTGCGCCACCGTCTGCGGAGACAGTTTGACAGGGGGACGGGGCAGACAAAAGGGGACGTACCTTATGTCTTGTAGGGACAACCAGTTGTCCCTACAAGACATAAGGTACGTCCCCTTTTGTCTGCCCCGTCCCCCTGTCAAACTGTCAAGAGGGCCGTGCCAGCGCGGTACGTTTTGCAGATCAACCGCAATCTCGGTAGCTACGGTATATCTGATTAATGCCGATGAGGTCCGCTGCAGCGTATCTCCGCAGGCCACCTCTGGCAGAGAGTTCAAGCATAAGAAGCGAGACGAACCCCCAACCTGTGGCAGCGCCAAAGCCAGGAGTTCGTCTTGCGTTTTAATGTTAATTACGCGGTTGTGCACGCTCCAAACGCGCGCCGACCGGTTTTCGCAGCAGCACCTCTCAAACCGTGCTCCTCTGAACAACGCTTGAATTTTGCGCGCTGCGCTCATTGATTACACCGCAATCGGCTCAACGATAAAGCCATAGAAGTCTTTGCCGATAGCCTCCTTGACCACACCTACAGCAGCGTCTGCCTCCTGACCGATATACGGTTTGTCATCGTTGATCTGCACCGACACGATGAGGCCGGAGTCCTCAAACTTAACGATGGCAAAACAGAGGTAGGGCTGCATATAGCCCTCGGGCAGGTTGTAGACCTTGGTCCAGGAGAGAACCCTTACCTTGCCGTTCAGCACTTCTTCGGTAAACTCGGTGTTGCCGCACTTGCGACACACAAAATGCCGGGGATGGTGCAGCTCGCCGCAGGCATCGCAACGATAAGCATACAGTTCCATCATGCTCACCCCTCTTCCTTGGTGGTAAGGATGATTGACACCACGTTGTTCCCAAAACCGCCAAAATTAGTTGTGAGGCCGGTTTGCGCATCCTTAACCTGCCTACCTTCGGCCTCGCCGCGCAGCTGGCGGACGATCTCTACTACCTGGGAGACGCCGGTGGCACCAACCGGGTGACCTTTGGCCTTGAGGCCGCCGGATGTGTTGATGGGCTTATCACCGTCCACCCTTGTTCTACCTTCACGGGCCGCCTTGGCACCTTCTCCACGGGGAAAGAACCCCACTTCTTCGCTCTCAACGATCTCCAGGATCTGAAAGGCATCGTGCAGCTCGGCCACGTCGATGTCCTCGGGTCCCATGCCGGCCATCTCGTAGGCCTTGCGAGCGCTCTCGCGCACTGCAAAGAGGTCGAGGGGGTCGGGACGCTCGGCCACCACATGGGTGTCCGTTGCCTGACCAATGCCGGCAATGCGCACCGGCTTGTGCGCAAACTCACGCCCGGTGTCGAGTGCCGTGAGCACCAACGCAGCGGCGCCGTCGCTCATGGGGCAGGTCGAGTAAACCCGGATGGGGTCTGCCACGTAGGGGTTGATGACGTCGGCGTCCTCGTCTTCGGTGATAGCGTGAAGGCTGGGCACCAGACGGATGTGCGCACAGGGGTTGTGCATGGCATTCTCGTGGTTTTTAACGGAGACGATTGCCAGGTCTGTTTCGGTGAGGCCGTACTTTTCCATATACAGGCGCGTAAACATGCCCGCAAAGGATGGCAGGGTCAGGCCGTAGGGGTATTCGGCGTCCGGGTGCGACATCGTAGCAACAAAGTCCGTGCTCTCCCAGCCGGTGAGAATGCGCATCTGCTCGGCGCCAACGACCAACACGGTGTCTGCCATGCCGGAAGCGATGGCCATATAGGCAAGCTTCACGGCGCTGGCCCCCGAGGCCGGGCCGTTCTCGACGGTCTCTGCCATGGCGGGGCGCAAATTGATGGTATCAACCAGTGCCGAGGCGGCACCGGAAATCTTGTTGACCTGTCCCACGCCCATAGAGGCGAGAAAGACCTGGTCGATATGAGCCTTGCCTGCCGCCAGGTCAACGCCTGCATCGCGCAACGCCTCAACGGCCGCAGTGGCTGCCTGGTCGAGAAAAGAGCCATTCCAGCGGCCGAACTTGGTGTGGCCAACACCTACTATGCCAACTTCTCTCATACTGATTTCCTCCTCATACGTAGTGCTTCCCTACTTCTTCTGGGCGTACGCGCCCGGCAGACGCGCCGGAATGTTGGCGGCCAGCAGCTCCTCGGGAACCGGGCGGCGACCGGTGCATTTGACGGGTTTATGCTTTTCCCAGAGCGCTCTGGTGAGCACATAGGTGGGTACGCCACCAAGCTCGTGCCAGACCTCCGGTCGGCTTTCGAGCTCGTACTCGATCATCCAGCGCTTAAAGCCATTGGGAGACTCGGCAACAATCAACACCTCGTCCTGATTCAAGAAATCAAAGTGGTACTCCATCTTTGCGGCAAACAGCTGGGCGCCCAGGCGCAGGCCCTGGCGGATTGCGATAGTGTGATAGCTCATGCCGAGTTGTGCGTTCACACTGCGACCATTGACGATTCCAACGATTTCGCCGTTGATGGTGCCTAAAAAGACATACTCATCCTTAACGCGATAGCGCATATACCCGAGAATCTCTGCATACATGCGCACGGCTACGATGTCGTAGAAGTCCCTCTCTACGTCCATCAGGGGTTTGACAGCCTCAAGGGCTATGGGGCATTCTTCGCGAGAGATCTGTCGTATGACCATCTTCTCGCCCGTTGCCAGGGTAATATACTTTGCGGGATACTCGACGTTCACAAATTCTTCGGGAGGGCGCAGTTGCTCCTCCATCTTATCGATAAGTGCCATATATTCCACCTTTCTCTTGGATTCTTTGAGCACATAAACCAGGGGCCGCTACACCACGAACGGCCCGGACTGCGTTAATTCTACGTTGCGAGAGAGTAGGTGAGCAATGGAAGAGGCTCCAAAATCGGGGGCTTCCTCGCGTGAAACTATTGTGCAAAGGCACAACTCTGCTGCCAACTCTGCTACCATTACGTTGGCACCCGGGTGCCGGGCCTCAGAAAGTGGTGATATTGTGGGAATAACTCATGGCCTCGCACAACCTATCGTTGATCGCTTACACAAGGTGTTGGACTACCCTTTGAGCATCACCAATTCGAGCGGGATCATCGTTGCCTCCAGCGAGGAGGGCCGTTTGGGCATCTGCCTTGAGGTTGCCACGCAGGCCATTGCCACGCGAAGCGAGATACGGATCTCCGAAGAGGATTCGGGCAAGGTCTCTGCGACTGAAGGGTCTGCTCGTGCGCCAAAAGCCCCTGCCGCTGCCTCTGCGTCTGAAGGCATTGTGTTGCCTCTGATCTTGCGCGACAACTGCGCCGGGGCCCTCTATGTGCGCGGCAAGGCTGAGGAGCTCAGCGTCTTTGCCTCGATTCTCAGCGTTGCGGTGATCTCGTTGCTTGAGGCGGCAGAGATTACGCATCAGGACAGCAGCCCTCAGCAGCTGATTGATGCCTGGGTCAAGAACCTCATCAGCTCCTCGGGCGAAGACCTCGAACAGAGCGCCCGGCAGGCGAGCATCCTGGGAATCGACTGTAGCAAGCTGAGCGCCGTGATCGTCATTCGCTTTTCTCTCGTTGCCTACTCAGACCTGCCGCTGCTTGAGACTGCTATCACCGAGTTGATGAACACCGGGTCGGGCCTGCATTTTCTTTCGTACACCGGGCTGGGGCAGTATGTCTGCGCGGTGCCGGTTGCTGCTTTCAAGGGAGAGATCGAGCTGGGCGAAACGTGTCTGGCCCTGGCGCGCAAGCTCGCAGATCTCAGAGTGCACTTTCATATTGGTGTCGGTCGTCCCAATTGCGGGGTACAGGGCTATCGTCAAAGCTATCAGGATGCCTTCCACAGTGCGCGGGTGGCAGAGCGGCTCGGCGATGCCAAGCGCATTCTCTACTATAACGAACAGCACATATTCAGGCTCTTGGAGGGTGTGCCGGATTATCTACGTGGGATTTTCATAGACAACCAAACCGAGGGGCGCAGCTGGGACCCGGTGCTGCTGGAGACCCTGCAAACCTATTTTGCGATGAACTGCCACGTTAATGAGACAGCGCGGGCGCTCTATATCCATCGCAACACCCTGCTCTTCAGGCTCAATAAGATTGCCGACATCTATAACCTCGACCCGCGCAAGTTTCACGATGCGGTGGTGTTGCAGGTGCTCCTGTATCTGCTACAGCTGTCGGAAAGTGGCGGAAAAGAGGAGTGAATGGCGGCTGAGTGGCTAAGGACTGAGGGGCAAACGGCCGGGGTGCTGCACAGCATCTACTTTGCGGGCGGCTGCTTCTGGGGCGTGCAGGAGTATTTCTCTCGCGTGGAGGGGGTCTGCGAGGTTAGCTGCGGGTACGCCAACGGCGCTACCCAAGACCCTACCTATGAAGAGGTGTGCTCCGGGTACACCGGGTATGCTGAGGCGGTGTGTGTTGCGTATGATCCTGCTGTTGTTTGCCTTAAAAAGTTGGCTGAGCGTTTCTTTTCGATAATCGATCCGCTCAGCTTGAACAGACAGGGCATGGACGTTGGGACGCAGTATCGCAGCGGTGTGTATTACACCGGTGAAGCCGACAGAGCGGTGCTTCAGGAGGTCTTTGCTACCCAGCAGCAGCGCTACGACCAACCGATTGTCACTGAGCTCCTCCCCCTTGAGCGGTACTGTTTAGCCGAAGAATACCACCAGAACTATCTCAAGAAAAACCCGCGCGGATATTGTCATATCAACCTGAACTCGCTCTAGGCTTTAAGGTTGCAAATTGTAACCTTATACTGAGGGTAATCTAACAAACGTTTGGTTGGTTTCTTTTCCTGTTGGGCACCTCTTCATTTTTCGTAAACGGAAATACTCCGGACAGCCAGACAACATACCAATGCCTTGCTCGGTGTAGGCATAGGGCAGCTTCTTGATATTACTCCCTCGCCCAGTGTTCAAAGTCGCAAACTGCGACTTTGAAGCGAGGGGTGCAGACTGC
>JAISPK010000086.1 GCA_031274985.1 Coriobacteriales bacterium
GGGGGGGAAGGCTCAGGATGACAGGGGGGGAAGGCTCAGGATGACAGGGGGGTGCGGGAACGACAGAGGGGACGCTTGTCCTGCCACTGGTAATAGTTTCGAATCTTTCAAGGTGCAAATGCGTAGTATAGCAGGTTGAGAGATACTTGCGGGCTTTGAGAGCTTCTCAGGTCACTGCTCCTCACCTAGGCGATGAGCAGTTTTATCTCCTCGTACTCATTGAGGTGCAGATCCAATTCATCCCATATGTCAACCTTGCGTTGTAAGTTGAGCCAAAAATCCGGTGATGTTCCAAAAATCCTGCCAAGTCGCAGTGCCATACTGGTGCTGATCGCTCGCTTTTCTCTGATAAGCTCATGTATTGACTGACGAGATACAGACAGCAACTCTGCAAGTGTTGCAACCGATAAGCCATAGTCAGGCATAAACTCTTCACGAAGAATCGCTCCCGGATGAGTTGGTTTTCTTGTCATGATCTGTATGTCCGTATCGAGATAATGATTTGTCATTTTCTCACCTGCTCTAGTGGTAGTCGCATATCTCTCCATCAAATGCGTTTTCCTCATCAAAAGTAAAGCATACCCGCCATTGGTCGTTGATTGATATTGCCTGTTGCCCTGCTCCTGACCCTTTTAACGCATGCAGCTTATTGCCTGGAGGTACTCTCAAGTCATTTATGCTTTGTGCTGAATCGATCATGTCGAGTTTTCTTATTGCCCGGTCTAGTGTCTCGGGGGGCAGTTTCTTTGATTGCCCTGTCAGAAAAATCTTCTCAGTCTCATTATTTGCAAAGGTCTTTATCATTTCCTGGTTGTAATGTGTCACGTTACATTTGTCAATTGATGGAGGGGTTACTGTCGAAGACGTTATTGGTGGAGGCGCGGCAGTCTGTCATGTTGAGCGAAAGATCCTTCGGCTTCGCCTCAGGATGACAGGGGGGGGGGAAGGCTTCAGGATGACAGGGGGAAGGCTTTGAGTATCCCGGCAATCAGCTCAAAGGCCATGGTGTCGATACCGTCATAGTTTCTGAGCCGTGGCCCGGCAACGTTGAGGTCCAGCTCGTCTCCCAGAGTGTCAAGCCAGGCAAGCGCAGCAACAACGTCTACGTGTTCAAGTACCAGGCAGGGTTTTTTGTATTCTGAGGCTATATCGATGGTGTATTCGGTTCCAACCGATCTTTTAAGATCATGCGGAAACAAAACGAGGGTGGCGTCAGAGTCGCGCACATTCCAGGCAGTTCTCTCGTAATAGTCACTGGTAGGAGTTTCAACAAGCTCCGGATATTGTTCAAGGAGCCCGGGCGGCTCGGGGAAATCCTCGGCAAGACCCCCTTTGGGACACCATCCGCATATTGGCACTCCCAGGCTTTTCGCAGCATCAAGGGCACCTCTGTCCACCCCGGTTTGAGCGCCGCTGCGAATTGTTTTGATCTTACTCATGTAACCTCGCTTATCAGTTACAGCCGCGCACGAAGCAACCGCATGCCATAGAGCAAAACCACTACCAGCACTCCGGTGTCGGCCGCTATAGCCATCCACATGCCGGTGATGCCGGCGATGGTAAGCCCGAGCACCACCAGTTTGACCCCCAGGGCAAAGATGATGGTGGTATAGATGGTGCGCATCACCTTGCGAGAAAGCTTAATAAGTCGCGGCAGGCCCAGGAGACTGACGTCCATCACCGCCACAACGGCTGCCTCTATTGCTGGGTCTGTACCAAGCGCTCCCATAGCAATGCCTACGTCAGCCAGGGCCAGAGCCGGAGCATCGTTGATGCCGTCGCCTACCATAGCCACGGTACCGTAAGTGTCTTTGAGGATGCCCGTTAACCTCAGCTTGTCTTCAGGCATGAGCTCCGCATGGTACTCGGTAAGATGTGCCTGCTTTGCTATATGCTCTACGGCCTCCTGTTTGTCGCCCGACAGCAGCACCGTGTGAGCGATTCCCAGTTTTGACAGCTGATCCATGACAGCCGGGGCTTCTGGACGCAGTTCGTCTCGAAGATGTGCACGGTTGAGGCTGGCACCCCGGGTGAGGGTACCGGTCTTGTCAAAGGCTATAGCTTTGAGACTGGCACTGAGCTCCAAAAAGGCGCCCCCTTTAACCAGCACGCCACAGCGTGCAGCGCGCGTCAGCCCGCACACCACGCTCACCGGAGTTGCAATAACCAGAGCGCAGGGGCAGGCAACAACCAACAGCGAGAGCGCGCGATACACCCAGATATCAAAGCCTCCCCAGACAACCAAACCGCTTGCGCTGAGCAGCGAAGGCACCAAAGCCACCGCAACGGCAACAGCAAGCACTGTCGGGGTGTAGTACCGGGCAAAGCGGTTGATGAATCGCTCGTAAGGAGTACGTTGGGCCTGTGACTGCTCAACGAGGGTCACAATGCGTGCGAGCGTTGAGTCTTCAACAGTGGCAGTAGTCTTGATTTGAATATGGCCTCTCAAGATGATGGCGCCGGAATAGACCGGTTCATTCACCGTTTTATCTACGGGGTGCGACTCCCCCGTGATGGCAGCTTCGTCAATTCGTGAGCTGCCCTTTATAATAATGCCATCGAGCGGGATGCGTGAGCCGGGTTTGACGATGATCGTCTCTCCCCTGCCAACCTCCTCGGGGCGCATCTCGATTCTCTTCTTGCCCCTTAACACCTCAGCAACAGGAGGCGTGAGTTCCAGCAGGCTGGAGATAGAGTGACGATTGCGGTTGGTTGCAAAGCCTTCCAGCCACATACCAAATCCAAAGAGGGCCACCACCACGGCCGCCTCAGAGAATTGACCCAGGGCAGAAGCTCCGACAATAGCCACCAGCATCAGGATACTAATATCGATGCTGCGGCGAAGCACCGACTCTTTGATCTGGGGAAACATCATGATGAGCCCTATAAGACTGGCCCCAGCGCAAACGATGGCTGATGCCACAAACAGGCTCTCTCCGCCAACGATCTGCAGCGTCGTTCCTGCTACCGCGAGTACAGCGCAGGCAATGAGAAGGGGTAGTTTATAGCCGCCTATTCCGTCAGCATCTTGCTCAAAGCTCTGGCAGGAGCAGCCGTCAAAATCCACTTCTGACTCCTGCGCAGAGCTGGAGCAACAGCCTGCATTCGCAGACTGCCCGTCCTCCACTGACCTCTTTTCTCCAGGTTTCTGTACAGAGCTGGAGCAACAGCCTGCATTCGCAGACTGCCCAAGTCCCACTGACTTCTCTTCTTCATGCACCGTATGACAAGAACATCCCATAATTACTACTTTTTCTATTCTGAAGCGTGTTCAATACCCTCGCGGAGCATGCTGATTACATGGTCGTCTGACAATTTGTAAATCACTCGTTTGCCTTCTCTGCGGGCACGCACCAGATCAATGTCTCTGAGCAGTCTGAGCTGATGACTCACCGCGCTCTGCGAAACCTCACAGAGCTTCTGGAGCTCATTGACGCCCAGTTCTCCCTCCTCCAGGGAAGCCAGGATCTTAAAACGCGTCGAGTCAGCAAGGGCAGAGAATATCTGTGTTGCTTTATAGATAACCTCATCGTCCGGCATCATTCGAGTCATTCTCATATCGCTGCCTTTCACCCCTCCCCCGCGTAGTTCTTTCTATATATGTGCATGTGCTCATAATAAGGTAGTATCTCTTTGCTGTCAAAAGTTTTTTGTTGCAACTCATTGGTTTTCACGGAATAATCCGTGCATTAGAGGTAATTTTCCTCTATGCTTGTACGAAGTATGGCGATAGTGGGAGGGGCGCCAGGGACAATGAATTCTCTGCGTGAAGTGCGATCCTACAAGCGAGTTTTGTCAGATAAGCTGAGCGACGCGGTAAGCAGGCGGAGTTTTATTTTGCTTGCAGGGGCAGCAGTGGTTATCGGCGGTCTTGGCCCTCTCACCTGGAAGATGTTCAGGGGAATCAATTTTTCGCTCACCGAGCCTGAACGCATCCAGACCCTTGAGATCCGCGGGGAAACCATTCAGTTCTTGGATCACAACAGTAAACGAGCTCTTGTCAGAGAGTTTCAACTCATGCCCATTGATTTTTCTCATCCCGCAGCAGTAAGCGCCGAAGGGCTACCTGGTGCGGTCTATGGCTTTCAGGCTCTTGCCCGGGCAAATCTGATGCCGGATTCAGTCAAGACCAGTGATCCGGAAAGAATCACCATAGAAAAGGTGCCCGAAGACGTTTTAAGTCTCGAAGATGAGTACCATTATGATCTGTATCTGATAACGGTGGCCAACCCCGGTACGGTCGAGAGCTTCTCCACAGAAGCCGTTTATACCCGGGCTACAACCAGCGAAGAACCCTGGCGTGAATACCAGATTCCCGATGAGAACGGCGATCCTCTGCTCTTGGACGAGCTGATCACCCGCCGAGAAGACCCCTTCACTCCCCTCGCCAACGAACCAGCTTCGTTAGCGACACTCTATAAGTGTGCAGCGAAGGGCTCTATAATCGAAGCACTCTGTAGCCTGGGCTCGCAGATTAAGTCAAGCGGAGAAGCACCTACAGAATCCTTGCAAAGTGAGCTCAACCGAAAATCCGATATTGATGTTGTTGCTAGTGGATTGGCTTCTTGCGTCAATCGATGCATCCTGGGAATCTCGATTATCCAGAAGTACTTTGAACTGCGCAGGGAACCAGCACCTGAAATGAGGATAGTCCCCACAAGCGCCGTGGGCAGAGCGGGCGAGTTTGGCCACGCAGAGCTGCAGATCAAATCAGACGATGGTCTCTGGCTGGACTTTGACGTAAAGGCTACCTGGGAAACAGGCATCTTTCAGCCGGTGGCCAGCGTGCCTAATGACGGCTACGACTTTTTCGAAGACTGGCGGATCTGGGCGGCCCGGGAGATCCCCGGCATTAACACCTATGACAGGGAATCAAATATCTGTGTGGCCAGCGATTACCTCCATACCACCGTTGAGTTGCGCAGAACCTAGCCGCGTTGAGTTGCACAGAGGCTAACCGGGTTGAGCGAGTCTGGTAAACGCCGCATCTTACAGGTCTATGAAAGCTACATCCTTTACTTTTGCCCCTTCAATAGTGAGCACAGCAACTCCCGGATGATTGCCATCCCGGGGCAGGTGGATTGCGCCGGGGCAGATTGTGTGGGAGTTTGTTTCAGGGAGCCATTTGCGCCGATGGGTATGCCCGTGAATCCAGACCCTTTCAGGCACGGGCTGCTCATCAGAGAGCAACGTCACCTGCTGCTTGAGATGGTAGAGGTCATCATCGCTGTGGGTCATAAAAAAGCGAACGCCGCCGATAGTCAGATTGCTGATGCTGGCGGCAACTTTGCCCGTGTTGGTGAAGTATTCATCTGCCAGGTCGCCGGGGCTATTACCCAGCACTGCAGTGACCGGCGCAATCATCCCCAGCTCGTCGAGTATGATCTGCCCGTGCCATACCGACACACTGCCAATGTCACCGGCATGCAGGATATAATCGCAGCCGCCAAAAGCACCGAGAACGCCTTCTGGAAGTGTCTTGCCGTGTGTGTCGCTGATTATCCCTACGCGATACGTGTCTGCCATAAATCCCCCCGTTTAGAGTATTGATGATCGATACTCATCAGTATATGGCATTCTCTCCGTGTGCGAGCGCTCATTATCGATAATTGAGCAAAGGCGTGTGGTCTGCAGCGAGAGCTTTCTTCAAAAACTGGCCGGTGTAGCTCTTCTTGACCTTGGCCACCTCTTCCGGTGTGCCGTAAGCGATGATCTCGCCGCCACGGTCTCCCCCGTCGGGTCCCAGATCGAGTACGCGGTCAGCGCTCTTGATAACATCGAGGTTATGCTCGATAACCAACACTGTATTGCCGCGGTCTACCAGGCGCTCTAAAACGTCCAGCAGCTGCCGCACGTCGTCAAAGTGCAGGCCGGTTGTTGGCTCGTCAAGAATGTAAAAGGTTGCGCCGGTCTGCCTGCGCTGTAGCTCGCTGGAGAGCTTGACCCGCTGGGCCTCTCCGCCGGATAACGTCGTGGCCGGCTGCCCGAGTTTGATGTACCCGAGCCCCACGTCGTGCAGGGTCTGGAGCTTGCGCGCCAACTGCGGGATGTTCTCAAAGAAGGAGAGCGCTTCATCTACACTCATCCTCAAAACGTCGGAGACGTTCTTGCCGCGATAGGTGATCTGCAGGGTCTCGCGATTGTAACGCGCGCCGGCACACACTTCGCAGGGAACATACACATCGGGCAAAAAGTGCATCTCAATCTTGATCTGCCCGTCACCCTTGCACGCCTCGCAGCGCCCACCGGTCACATTAAAGGAGAAGCGCCCCGGACTGTAGCCACGCGCGCGACTCTCCGGCACTGAAGAGAAGAGCTGGCGGATGTCATCCCACAGCCCCACATACGTTGCCGGATTGGAGCGAGGGGTGCGGCCAATGGGAGACTGATCGATATCAATGACCTTGTTGATGTGCTCAACTCCCCTGAGCCGCTCGTAGGTTCCCACCCGTTTGTGCGAACGATGGATGCGATTGGTGAGGGCCGGGGCCAGCGTATCGGTGATGAGTGATGACTTACCGGAGCCACTCACACCGGTGACCACGGTAAAGGTTCCCAGTTCGATTTCTACTGAGACATCCTTGAGATTATTGGTGGTGGCTCCCTGCAAGGAGAGCACCCCCTTCTCAGGACAACGACGGCTCTCCGGCAGGGGTATCGCTTTGCGCCCGGAGAGATAGTCTGCCGTAAGTGAGCCTTTGGTTTTGGCAACTTCAACAGGTGTTCCCTGGGCAACGATCTGACCTCCGTTCTCGCCGGCGCGGGGTCCCAGATCCAGCACGTGATCCGCAGCGAGAATGGTTTCCTCGTCGTGTTCCACCACGATGACCGTGTTGCCGAGGTCGCGCAAACGCTCGAGCGTGGCTATCAGGCGCTTGTTGTCGCGCTGGTGGAGCCCGATTGAGGGCTCGTCAAGGATGTAGAGCACCCCCATGAGGCCCGCACCGATCTGCGTTGCCAACCGGATGCGCTGCGCCTCCCCGCCCGAGAGCGTTGCGGTAGCCCTCTCAAGTGTAAGGTAGTCAAGACCCACATCCACTAAGAAGCGCAGCCGCTCAACAATCTCTTTTACCACGCGTCCGCCGATCTTTTGCTCGCGCTCGTTCAAAGCAAGCGTCTCAAAATAATCCAGGCTCTGGAGCGCCGAGAGCTGCGTTACCTCAAAGATATTCTTCTGCCCCACCGTAACCGCAAGTATCTCCGGCTTAAGCCGTGCACCGTTACACGTTTTGCAGGGAGTAATCGAGAGGTACTGCTCCAGTTTGGTCTTTTGTTGCTCGCTCTGCGTTTCGCTGTAGCGATCCATAACCAGCTTGGTAAGCCCGTCCCATTTGTAGGTCCAGTGGGTGTCTCGCCCGTCGCGCGTCACATAGTCAACGCGGATCTTGCCGGGAATCCCGCCCATGAAAGAAGCACGCACCTCGGGAGAAAAATCCTCCCAGGGGGTGTTGATATCAACCCCCAGATGCTTGGCCACCGCAGCCAGAACCTGAGGTATATAGTTGGAATTAACGCCAAAGACGGTAAAGGCTCCCTCGGCAAGCGAGAGGGATGCATTGGGGATGATGAGCGCGGGATCCACCTCATTGCGGTAGCCCAGACCCAGACAATCGGGGCAGGCGCCATAGGGTGCGTTAAACGAAAAATCGCGCGGCTCCAGCTCGTCAATGGAGTGTCCGTGCACCGGACAGGCCAACGCCAAAGAGAACGACTCCGACAGATCCGAGTCCACCATCTGAACAATCATATTGCCTTCGGCCAAGCGCGTAGCGGTTTCAACAGCCTCTGCTACGCGACTGCGACTCTCGGGCTTGAGCACCAGGCGGTCCACTACTACCTCGATGTTGTGGCGATAATTCTTGTCGAGGACTATCTCTTCAGAAAGCTGGCGGACTTCGCCGTCGACCCGTACGCGCATGAAACCTTCTTTGAGAAGCGAGGCAAAGAGCTTGCCGTACTCTCCCTTGCGATCCCTCACTACCGGAGCGAGTATCAGCGCACGCTGCTCGTTGCCGGAGTCAAGCTCCAGGATGCGATCAACCACCTGATCGGTAGTCTGGCGATAGATCTCACGCCCGCACTCGGGACAATGCGGAATACCGATGCGCGCAAAGAGCAGCCTCAGGTAATCGTATATCTCGGTAACCGTGCCCACGGTTGAGCGTGGATTCTTTGAGGTGGTCTTCTGATCGATGGAAACCGCCGGTGAGAGCCCTTCGATTGAATCGAGGTCGGGCTTGTCCATCTGACCGAGGAATTGCCGCGCATAGGCACTGAGGCTCTCAACGTAGCGTCGCTGGCCCTCTGCATAGATGGTATCAAATGCCAACGAACTCTTTCCCGAGCCGGAAAGCCCGGTGATTACCACCAGTTTGTCACGCGGAATAGTGATATCCAGGTTCTTGAGATTATGCTCCCGCGCCCCGCGAATGACGATAAATTCCTGCACACCTAACTCACTTTCAAAACTCTCCCTGCAAATCAGGGCTTATTAACGTAATCTCTCATTGTACCGCAGCCTCTTGCCAATGCACAGCTGATTGTCATTCTGAGGGCCCCCTCTGTCGTTCCCGCAGCTACCCCTGTCGTTCCCGCGACCCCCGCGGTAGTTACCGGGCCCCCCGCAGTCGGTCCCGGCGCCCCCGGGGGGGTTGCCCCCCCCCGCGCGGGCGGTCCCGCCGACCCCCCAG
>JAISPK010000098.1 GCA_031274985.1 Coriobacteriales bacterium
TTGTTATTAACAATTAATAACAACATTTACATGAAGGAGTTGAATAAAATATTAATAGCATCACATGAAACTACCGACCACATTTTGGCCTGTCTTTCCGTGTTATAAATTCAGAGGCACAGCGTAGGGCGCATGGAAACCTTATATTACCAACATAAAGTGAGATATACTACGCAACGTCGAGCGACAGGTCATCCTCTGTGATACGACGATTGTGAAACAAAGACATGAAGAGCACAAAAATAAAAACTGAGGTATGAGTAAGGCAGTGACTGACTGATTTACAGTGATTGACAGTGACTGACTGATTGACTGACTGGCTGATAGTGATTGATTGACTGAGTGATGACAGTGATTGACTGAGTGATTGACGATGGAACGTGTTGCCTACCACCCGAAAGAATGGTAAACTTCTCGGTTCACGTTCCTGCTCGGGCCCCGCCTTCATGCGCCTGAGCCGAATAGTCCAAAGGAGGTGAAAAATGAAGGCTTATGAACTGCTGTTCTTTGTTGATCCTTCCATAGAAGAGGAAGCCCGCGAGGCTCTTCTTGCCAGGATCGACTCAACCATCACCAGCCAAGACGGTGTCATCGATAGCGTTGAGCCCTGGGGCAAGCGAAAGCTGGCTTTTGAGGTCAACAAGCTGCAAGATGGCGACTACACCCTGATCAATTTCCACGCTGACCCCACAAGCATTGCAGAGCTCGACCGCGTGCTGCGCATAACAGACGCCGTGATTCGTTTCATGATAGTGCGCAAAGACCTATCTGAGTAACTCTGCACCGTTCGGGACCAAGCCCGAAAAAGACTAGAGAGCAAAGGTGATGATATATGAGCATCAACAAGGTAGTATTAACAGGAAACCTGACCCGCGACCCTGAGTTGAGGGCAACACCCGCAGGCACCTCGGTGCTGTCCTTCAGCATTGCGGTCAACGATAGGCGCAAGAACTCCTCAACGGGTGAGTGGGAAGAAGTTCCCAACTACATCGACTGCAACCTTTTTGGCACGAGAGCTGACGCACTGGCCAAATACCTCTCAAAGGGATCCAAGGTTGGCATCGACGGCAAGTTGAGATGGAGCCAATGGGAAAAAGACGGACAGAAGCGCTCAAAAGTTGACGTGACCGTTGACAATCTCGAGCTGCTCTCACCGCGCAACAGCGGGCCTTCCTATCAGGATTCCACCGCAATATCCGCTGCCGTTATGGCAGATAAAATCCCTGCTGCTCCAGAGATAACCGTCTACGACGACGATATTCCCTTTTAGGCACAGCCCGGGGACAACCTGATCAATAAAACAGAAGGAGGAAACTCTACATGGCAGAATATGAACGCCAGCTTCGCAAGAAGCACTGCATTTTTTGCAAAGACGAAAACCTGGTCATTGACTACAAAGACACCAACTTGCTGCGCAAGTACATGACCGAGCGCGGAAAAATCAAGCCGCGCCGCATAACCGGTGCCTGCACACAACACCAAAATGATATTGCTATGGCAATCAAGCGAGCACGCGAGATGGCTTTGATGCCCTATGCTGTTATCGTATTCAGCGGACGCGGCGACCGTCGCAGTCGCAGCTAACAGGCTGGCAACGAAGGAGCTATAAACATGAAAGTAATACTTTTACAGGAAATAAAAGGGCAGGGAGGCGAAGGCGACGTCGTTGAGGTCAAGCGCGGCTATGCCGTGAACTTCCTGTTTCCGCAGAAGCTGGCCATAGAGGCGAGCAAAGGCAACCTCAAGCAACTGGAGCTGCGCAAGCACAACATCGCAAAGCGCGAGGCTGAACGTCTTGACGGTGCCGACAAGATTCAGGCAGCACTGGCTGACAGAATCCTGGTTATTCCTGCACGCGTGGGAGAAGAAGGACACCTCTTTGGTTCGGTGACGGCTCAGCAAATCGCTGACAAGCTCAACGAAGAGCTCAAGCTGAATATCGAGCGCAAGAAAATCGACCTGCATGCTCCCATCAAAACGGCCGGTGAGCACAGCGTAACGGTGACCATCTATCGCGACATCAAAACCACGCTGGTCATCAACGTGGTAGACGAGAGTGAAGTGGCAGCAAAAGCCGCAGAGGAGTCTGTGCAAGCTGAGGAGTCCGTGCAAGCTGAGGAGTCTGTGCAAGCTGAGGCGTCCGTGCAAGCTGAGGAGTCTGCATCGAGCGCAGAAGCAATCGAAGAGACCGAAGAGGTTAACGACCAGGTCAAGCAGATCATCGAAGACACCGCAGAAACCATGGCAAACGTTGCCAACAAGCTGGTGCAGGCCGTCGAGAACCTCGAGGACTCCGAAGACGACCCGGAAGCTTTGGCAGACGCCACCGCACAGGTGTTTCGCGGAGCCGAGGAAATCGTGGTTGCTGCAGCCGTTGAGGCAATAGAAAAAGTCATTGACGAAGACAACCAAGAGTAAGCGATAAAGCGAGAAATGTCTCCAGACGAAAAACGGCGTATCAGAGAAGATAAAACGCCCTATAACTTTGATGCCGAACAGGCAGCCCTGGCGGCCATGATCCTCGACCGCGAGGTGGCCGAAGAGGCAGTGGCTGCCATTACGGCAGAAGACTTCTTTCAGCCGGCGCACAGGACTATATTTCTGGCGATGCAGGAGTTGATCGAGCAACGCACCCCGGTCGATCAACTCACGCTGGCCGATAAGCTCGATGCCATGGGCAAGCTCAAAGACATCGGCGGCAAAGAATACATCCTCACGCTGGGGGACAAATCCTACGCACTGGCAAACTGGGCCAGTCACGTAGACATCATTAAAAACGACTCACTGCTCAGGGACCTGATTACGGCTTCGGTTCAGATCAGAGCCTTGAGCGAAAGTTCTACCGATGATGCGGCCACCGTGGTAGAAGAAGCAGAAAAAATGCTCTTCGATGCCACGGAAAGGCGGGTCTCCTCAAGCTTCATGCCCCTCAAAGACCTGGTTGTTGAAACCATGGATATCCTGGATAACATGGCGGCCAACAAAGGCATGATCTTTGGGGTGACAACCGGCTTTGCGGAGCTCGACAAACTTCTGGGCGGCTTTCGTCCGGGAGACATGATCGTTCTCGCAGCGCGAACCAGTGTGGGCAAGACAGCACTGTCGCTGAACCTGGCGGTAAACGCGGCAAAGGCCGACACGACGGTTGCCTACTTCTCGCTGGAAATGCCTTCGCAGCAAGTAGTGCAAAGACTGCTCTCCACGGAAGCCAGCATCGATTCTTCTCGCATGCGCAAGGGCTATCTGGAGCAAGCAGATTTTCAGGCGCTCGTTCACGCACAAAACGAACTGGGCAACCTTAAGTTCTATATTGACGACTCGCCCTCTCTGTCCGTCATGGAGTTGAGAGCCAAGGCGCGCCGCCTTATGCGTGGTGTGCAGGAAGGCAAAGGCCTCATCGTCGTTGACTACCTGCAGTTGATGCAACCATCCCGGAGCTTCAAAGAGCGGCAGCGCTATCTGGAGGTAGGGGAGGTCTCCCGCGGACTCAAGGTTCTGGCCAAGGAGCTGGGGGTGCCCGTGCTGGCGCTTTCGCAGCTGCACCGCGGCATTGAACAGCGAGAGAATAAGCGCCCCATGCTTTCCGACCTCCGTGAGTCCGGCTCAATCGAGCAGGACGCCGACGTAGTGCTTTTCCTGGACAGATCAAGAACCCCGGAAGAAGCAGAAGAGAAAAACCGGCCTGCGCTCAACACCGCCAACATCATCGTGGGTAAGAACCGTAACGGCCCGCTCGGAACTGCCGAGACGGTCTTCTATGCGGACACTATCAGCTTCCGCGACAAATACAAGGGGTAGTTCTCCGGCAACCGAATCTCGCCGACAGCAATCCTGACCCTACTCTTGTTCTTCGGCGCCCTCACCGATTATTTCTTCAGAATCATCGCCTTCTTCCAAAAGAGGAAGGCTTTCTGATTCGGGCAGCTCCTGAACCTTATTGAGCCGGCGGTTGATGGTGCGCGTCTTGTCGCTCACCTTGCCGATTTCCTTGCTCGCCTGATCGAGCTTCTTCTGCACGTTATCGAGCAGAACCTCATAGCGTCCAAAGTCCGTCTTAACCGCGCCCAGGAGTTTCCAGACCTCCGAGGAGCGCTTCTCAATAGCGAGCGTTCTAAAGCCCATCTGTAAGCTCGACAGAAAAGCAACGAGGTTGGTGGGGCCCACTACCGTTACCCGGTGGTCGCGTTGGAGCTCCTCAAAAAGCCCGGGAGTCCTGAGCACCTCAGCATACAGACCCTCGGTTGGCACAAACATGATGGCAAAATCCGTGGTCGTCGGCGGATTGATGTACTTGTCGCGAATACTTCGGGCAAAGGTTTTTATGGAGCGCGTCAGCCGGGAGGTGATGGCACTGATAGGCTCAGTCTCATCGCCGTCGTAGGCAGCCTGCAGGCGCTCGTAATCTTCAATGGGAAACTTAGAGTCTATAGGCAACAGCAAATCAGCCTCATTGATATTCTTTGACGGGATCTTGATGGCAAACTCCACGCGCTCCTGTGAACGGGGGCGAACCTGTGCGTTGGAGATGAACTGTTCCGGCGAGAGCACCTGGTCAAGGATGGCGCCAAGTTGATATTCGCCCAGGTTGCCACGCGTTTTTACGCCTGAAAGCACCTTGCGCAGGTCATCAACGCCCCCTGCCAGCTTCTGCATCTCTCCCAGGCCCCGGTGCACCTGCTCCAGACGTTCGCTGATAAGCGTGAAGGATTCAGCAAAGCGCCGCTCCACGGTCTCGGTGAGTTTTTCATCCACGGTCAGGCGCATCTGTTCGAGCTTTTTTTCGTTGCCCTCCTGCATATGGGCGAGCCGTTTTTCTACCACGTCCCGGTTGTCGGCAAGCTGGCGGCTGACGCTTTCCTCAAAACGCACCAGAGAGTTCGCCTGCTCTTCGCGGCTGGCTCGCAAGACGGTTGTTTGCTCTTCGCGATTCTCGCGCAACAGGCGTGCCGTCATCTCTATCTCGGTATTGCGGGCCTCCAGCAAGCGCTTTTCTGCCTCTGCCTGGGCGCCCTCTTTTTCTACCAGGGCCTTACGCAGCCCGGTCAGCCGTATCAAAGCGAGTATCAAAACCGCCAGAACAACAACCAGTAAGATCAGGGCACCAATCAACAATACTTGCTCCATAAAAACTCCTTAATTGCGACTACTCGTCTTTGTGTTGGCGTCGTCCGTAAGCAACAAAAGACGCAGAAATAATACCGGTAGGGATGGCGATCATGCCTATGCCCAGCAGGGCTATGACAATACCGAGCGCCTTGCCGAGAACCGTAATCGGATAGATATCGCCATAGCCAATAGTGGTGATGGTCTGCATCGCCCACCAAAAGCCGGAAAGCGCGTTATTAAAAGCCTCGGGCTGAGCAAGATGCTCTGCGTTATACATAAGGATAGAGGCAACGAGCATGAGGAGCACCAACAGAAGAAAGGTGGAAGCAAGCCGCTTTGCCGACGACCTGAGCACCGTTCCCACCACAAAGAGCGCCTGGGAATAAAAACTGATCCTGAGCAGGCGCATGACCCGCAGCACTCTGAAGGCCGCCAAAAAGCGCAGGTCAAAGGGCGCAAAGACAAAGAGCCAAAAGGGGAGGACAGCAAGCAGGTCTATGATTGACTGTGCAGAGACGAGATGACGCAGCCGGGCTTTTGCAGGCGGCAGGTCCGGCCGGTTATAGTCAGAAGTCCACAGACGAATCAGATACTCAACGGTAAACACTACAGAGATGGACGCCTGAATGATGAGATTGACAAATAGCAGCCTCACCGGCAGCTCAAAGGTGTCCACGACAATAAGGGTCACGCTCACCAAAATCAACGCACCGATAAATCCGTTAAAGACCTTACTGAGGTTGCTGTCACCGGCAGGGGAGACCACAGAGAAAATCTGCTGCCGCAAGCCGGGATCAGTATTTTTACGGGAGTTCGTCATAGGGATATAATAACCCAATGAACAAGACTGAGCCACAGGTAGACAACACCGGGCTTCCTGCTCAAGCGAGCAAAGTCCTCCTGATGCTTGTGCTTGCCCTGGCCCTCGGCGCGGTGTCGGCCGCGGTGGTCTGGGCCTTCGTCTTTGCCATGGGGCTCTCCTATGAGTATCTCTGGCACAAACTGCCCGCGCTCGTGGCGCTTCCTTTTATTCCTGTGATCATCTGCGCTGTGGGCGGTCTCCTCATCGGCCTCTGGGAAAAATTCGTCTGGCCTCCGCCTCTACCGCTCGAACAGTCCCTGGAGATAATCTCCAAAGAAAAGCGTTTTTCTTATAAAGGCTTGCCTAAGACGCTGGTGAGCTCGTTCTTGCCGTTGGCTTTTGGCGGCGCCGTGGGCCCGGAAGCCGGTCTGGTAAACATCATCGCCGGACTCTGTACCTGGGTGGGCGACAAACTCAAAGCCTTTGGTGTGGTGTCAGCAGAACTTGCCGAAGCCGGGCTTGCGGCTACCCTTACGGCGGTGTTCGGAGCACCCCTGGCAGGGTTAATCGCACCGCTGGAAGGAAGATTTGCGACACAAGGGCGCGCCACTGATGAGCCAGCACCAGCCCCGTCTCCCTGTCCCGGCACACCAGGTGCGTCACCACTCTCAAAACACAACAAGCTGCTGTTCTATCTGGCAGCTGTGGCGGGCGGCCTGGGCGTGATGCTGCTCCTTGACTACTACCTGGGCGGCGGGCTCGGTCTTCCCCGGTTTGAGCGAGCGGGCTGGGAGCCGGGAGAGATTCTCTGGAGTGTTCCTCTGGCGCTGATAGGTGTTGTTGGCGGCTACCTGTTTCACACAGCAAACCTGTTCACCGGCAAGCTGGCCCGGAGCTT
This sequence comes from Coriobacteriales bacterium, assembly GCA_031274985.1. Lineage (GTDB taxonomy): Bacteria > Actinomycetota > Coriobacteriia > Coriobacteriales > UBA8131 > WQXH01. The sequence goes on from JAISPK010000098.1 coordinate 6,807, forward strand.
AAAACGATTTGTTGTGTTGCGCGCCGTGCTTTGCGGTCTGTTGATCGGTCTTATCGGAAGCTTTTTGCCCTACACCCTTTTCTCGGGAGAAGAGCAGATGGGCGAGCTGATGCAAAGCTACTCCACACTGGGCGCATGGCTCCTCGTAGCTACCGGCGCAGTTAAGCTTTGTGCGTGTCCCCTCTGCATCAATCTGGGATGGCGCGGAGGCAATATCTTTCCGGTGATCTTTGCGGGCATCAGCCTCGGCTATGGCATTGCCCTGCTCACGGGGCTGGATCCGGTTTTCTGTATCACCGTTCTTGCAACCTCCGTTACCACGGCGGTCATGCGCAAACCGGTCTTGAGCGTAGCGGTGCTCCTGCTCTGTTTTCCGGTTACGAGCATCGTCTTTATGGCCCTGGCAGCGCTCATTGCAGGTGCAATCCCGCTTCTCCGGGTGCTGAGGATTTCTGAGGGCGGCAACACGTTTAGCCGATAGAAGGCTTTGGCTCAAAGGAAGTGGGCCACAAAGGGGTCTCCTCGCCCTGTCTCGCTCTGCCTCATCCCGCCCCATATTCCCGCCTCGCTCTGCCCCGCCTCCCTGCCTTCTCCGCTGCACCACACAACCACCTCACCGCGACCTGTCTTCCCCCCCCCCCCGGCCCGGCCACCCCCCCCCCCCCCCCCGGGAACCGGGGCCATCACCCCCCAAACGCACAAATTTTGAAAAAAATAGAGT
>JAISPK010000153.1 GCA_031274985.1 Coriobacteriales bacterium
GCTACCCAGGATACCTTCGCGGCAACCGTTACGGTGGTCAAGGACGGCAATGCCTGGGGAGGTCTTGCAATAACCCTCACGGCCGATCGCTCTACGTTTATCGAGTTGCCGCAGACCGGAGGCGGAACCGGCGTTTATAGGGTAGCCGTCATTCCAGCTGTCTACCACATCTACAAGGGCGGAGTGGACACCGGCCGCACCCTCACGATTAGCGATGACGCTGCAGGGGAGACCCTCAGCTACTTCAGTTTGATTCTGAATACGTCCACCGGCATCATCTCCACAACAGGAGACGGTGTTTATCTTGCGGGGGCTGCGGTGAGCGCCACAGCAATAGCCGAGCAAGGCTGGGGCTTTAACGGGTGGACCTCTGCCAACCTCTCCTTTGACGGCAGTAAGGCCAATCCCTTGAGCTTTACCATGCCTGCCACCTCGCTCACCTTAAAAGCTACGGCGCTACAAGATACCTACACAGCCACGGTTGTGGTAAACCGCAACGATCTGGCGTGGGACTATTGCACCATTGAGCTTTCTCTTGACCGCACTACCTTTATTGCGCTGAGCGAGTCCGGGTCTACCACCGGACTCTATCAAAAGGATATACCTGCCGGGGTCTATCATATCTATAAGGACAGCGTGGATACGGGGCATACGTTAGCAATCACCACTACTCCCGCTACACAGACCTTGAACTACTATTCGCTGACCACGGATAGAGACCCCGGCATCTCCTCAGTTACCGGAGAAGGCACCTATCTCGCAGGAGATCCCGTCAGCGTTTCGGCAACGGCTCAAGCCGACTGGGGATTCACCCGGTGGACGAGCGAAAATCTGTCTTTTGATGACCGGCTCGATAATCCCTATAAGTTCATCATGCCCGCTGCCACGCTCACCCTTAAGGCAACGTCTGCCCAGGATACCCATCCGGCAACCGTCAAGGTTTACAAAGATGGCAATGTGTGGGGCGATCTGAGCATCGAGCTTTCTGCTGATCACACCACCTTTGTTTCGCTTGTTGAGTCCGACACGGACACAGGCACCTATCAAAACACCCTGGTTTCCGGGGTCTACCACCTCTATAAGAACCAGGTGGACACCGGGCGCACCCTTCAGATCTCTGCGGCAGCTGCTACCGGGACCCTCAGCTACTACACCCTCACGCCCCGAATCTCCAACGGCATCACCGCAACTACCGGGGCCGGCGTCTATCTCGCCGGAGCTGAGGTCACCGTTTCTGCAGCGCCTCTCAGTGGCTGGGGATTTACCAAGTGGATCTCTGACAACGAAGCCTTCAATGGGTCAAACGACAATCCGTATGCCTTTACCATGCCAGCTGAGACGCTTACCATGACGGCAACGGCCACGCAGGACACCCATCTGGCCACCGTGAGTATCAATAGGGACGCAAGCCCCTGGGCAGGTCTTTCAATCGAATTATCGGAAGACCGCTCCACCTTTATCACGCTTGTAGAAACCGCCGCTGGTAGCGGTGTCTATCAAAAGGCACTGGTCGCCGGCACCTACCACCTCTATCAGGAGGGGGTGGACACCGGGCGTACCCTCCAGGTTGCCGCAGGCGACAGCACGGAGACTCTCAACTATTACACCCTTACCCTGAGACCGTCCGATGGCATCGTCTCGGTGGCCGGTGCGGGCATCTATCTTGCCGGAACCCCGGTGTCAGTGTCAGCCGTGGCCGATGTTTACTGGGGCTTTTACAAGTGGACCTCCGGCAACTCATACTTTGACAGCAAAACCGCCAACCCCTTTGACTTTAGTATGCCTGCCGCGGCCCTTACCTTAACGGCAACAGCTATTCAGGACACCCACATGGCCATTGTGAACGTATTCAAAAACGGCAATACCTGGGGAGGACTCACCCTGGAGCTCTCGGCCGACCACACCACCTTTATTGCGCTTCCGGAGACCGGAGGCGGCACCGGCATCTATGCCTATGCCGTTGCCCCGGACACCTACTACCTCTACAAAGATGGCATCGACACCGGACGCACCCTGACGATTACCACGGCGGTTGCCGCACAGACCCTGAGCTATTACTCCCTGACCCTCAACACTTCCGCGGGTATCAGCGCGGTTACGGGTACCGGAGAATACCTTGAAGGCACCCGGGTAACCCTGTCTTCCTCCGTTACCAATGGCTACCTCTTTAATGCCTGGGTCAACGCCTCCGACAACGGTTCAGGAGATATCCGGGACAACCCCTTTACCCTGACCATGCCTGCCGCTGCCCTGCAGTACAACGCAACAGCTACACTCATCACCTTTGGCGCTTCTGTTGCCATGACCCGTGACGGTGCCGCCTGGAGCGGTGTTAACGTGGAGCTCTCTGCCAATGGCACTAACTTCGTTACCCTGTATGAGACGTTCAGCGGCAGCGGTATCTACCAAAATGCGGTTGTCCCCGGCGAATACAGCATCTACAAAGATGGCATCGACACCGGGCGCACCTTAACAGTTACCACTGGCCCGCAGTCAGAGACGCTCAGCTACTACACGCTCACGCTGGTAAAAGGTGCCGGCATCTCGTCGCTGGAGGGCGACGGTGTCTACCTCAGCGGCACTACGATAACCCTCGATGCCACCGTCATGAGCGGCTACGACTGGAACAGGTGGGTCTACAGCGGCGGCAGCGATTACTCAACGTCCAAGTCGGTGATCTTTACCGTGACGTCCACGAGTTCTCTCAGCGCCGAGGCAACGCTCATCGCCTATGCGGCCTCGGTCACTCTCACCGTTGACGGTGTGCCGGGAGAAGAGTTCAGCGTCTTTATCACCAAAGACAGCGGCATCAGCTTTGTTCCCTTGATCGAGTCAGAAACCAACCCGGGCACTTATGAAGCCTCCGAGGTGGTTCCCGGAGAGTATGTCATCTTTATCAAAGGCAAGTCCAGTGGCATGAAACTCGATTTGTTAAACGGCCCTGCCTCTGAATCGCTTGACTACCATACGCTCACGCTGGCAGAAGGCGAGGGCATCACCTCAGTGAGTGGAGCAGGCATCTATCCCGGCGGTGCTTCCGTTGCGATTTCGGCAGATGTTGCCGAAGGTTATTCCTGGAGCAGCTGGAGTGCTGTCCCCGTGGAGTTTGGCAATGCGGCAGCTCAGAGCACCTCTATCACCATGCCTGAGTACCCCTTGCACTTGAGCGCAATGGCCACCCTCGATTCTTTCTCTGCAAAGGTCACCGTGACCCTGGACAGTGGCTTTAGGAGTGGTCTTGATGTCAGCATCTCCTCTGATGGAGGGATTACTTCTACTAAACTGGGCGAGACCGGTGCGGGCACGGGCGTCTATACCGTCTCCGGCATAACCCCCGGCCCCTATGCGATTGCACTGGGTGGTATTGATATAGGAAAAACCCTCATCATCTCTTCAACCGGGTCAAACGAGACCACGCTCAGCTACTACACCCTGACTCTTGGTACTCCTGCCGGCATCGGGTCGGTGAGCGGGGCCGGCGTCTACTTTGCAGAGACCCGGGTTGTTGCCTCGGCCGAGGCCCAAAGCGGCTGGGGATTTGACCGGTGGACCTCTGAGCACAGCGATCATAACAACAGATCCGATAACCCCTATACCTTTACCATGCCCGCGAGCGCTCTCACCTTAACGCCGCTGGCTATCCAGGACACTTACCGGGCCACGGTTAGCGTGAACAAAGACAACAGCGCCTGGACGGGGCTTGCGGTGGAGCTCACCGTTGACCACGCTAGCTTTGTTTCGCTTCTGGAGACCGGCGCCTCCAGCGGCAGCTATCAAGAGGACCTTATCGCCGGCACGTACCATATATATCAGGGCGGGGTGGATACGGGACGCACCCTCCAAATTACCACGTCTGCCACCACGGAGACCTTGAACTACTTTACCTTGACCCTTGAGGGCTCTGACGGCATCACGTCAGTAACAGGAGAGGGCGTCTATCTTGCGGGCGCTTTGGTGGTTGCCTCGGCTGAGGCCCAAAGCGGCTGGGGATTTACCGAGTGGAGTTCAGAAAACAGCGCCTTTAACGTCTCTGACAACCCCTGCACCCTTACCATGCCCGCGAGCGTTTTGACCTTAACTGCAAGGGCCACCCGGGACACCCATCGGGCTACCGTCATCGTAAACAAAGACAACAGCGCCTGGACGGGTCTGAGCATAGAGCTCTCCCTTGACCACACAACCTTTATCACGCTGCCGGAGAGTGGCACTCAGACCGGCAGCTATCAAAAGGACCTTGTCGCGGGCACGTATCACCTCTATAAAGAGGGGGTAGACACCGGGCGTACGCTCCTCATTACTACGGATGCCACTGCGGAAACCTTGGACTACTACACCTTGACCCTGGCAACCTCGACCGGCATCACGTCAGTTGCAGGGGAGGGCGTCTATCTTGCCGGTATTCCGGTCTTCACCCTTGCGCTGGCCCAGAGCGGCTGGGGCTTTAACGAATGGACCTCAGCAAACAGCAACTTTAACAACATCTCCGCCAACCCCTATGGCTTTACCATGCCCTCAAGCGCCCTGACCTTAACAGCAACGGCCACCCAGGACAAACACCGGGCTACGGTCAGCGTAAACAAAGACAACAGCGCCTGGGCAGGCCTTACCATAGAACTCGTTAACGAAGAAGGCACTCGCTTTACCACGCTCACCGAGTCCCTCACTAACCCGGGCGTTTACGAGGCACCTTACGTGATTGCCGGTGTCTATACCATCTTTGTCAAAGGAGAAAACACCACTGAAACGCTCGATCTTTCGAGCGGCCCTGCTTCAAAGACCCTCAACTACTACACCCTTACGCTTTCCGAGGGCACCGGCATTGGCTCTGTCTTTGGCAGCGGTGTGTATCTTGACGGCACCTCGGTGACTATTGATGCCGCGGCTTTAAACGGCTATCGGTGGTCCAGATGGGTCTACGCCGGTGGCAGTGACTACTCAACTACCAAAACAACGACCTTTACCGTCACTGCTGCGAGTTCTCTGCGCGCAGAGGCAACGTTTATCACCTATACGGCTTCTGTTGCCGTTACGCTTGACGGTGTCGCGAGAGAAGATCTCAGCATCTTTCTCACCAAAGACAGCGGCATCAGCTTTGTTCCCCTGGCCGAGTCGGCCACCACGGCGGGTACCTATGAGGCGCTTGGCGTGGTTCCCGGTGCCTATGCCGTCTTTGTTCAGGGCAAGACTACCGGCAGGATCCTCGATCTTTTGAGCGGCTCCGCCTCGATGCAGCTCGATTACTACACACTCACGCTGGCAGCAAACGAGGGCGTCATCTCTCTGAGCGGTGCGGGCGTGTATCTTGCCGGTAGCCCGGTAGTGGTTTCTGCCGAGCTCGACAGTGATTACAGCTTTAAGTCGTGGGCCGGCACTGCCGAAAGTGGCTTTGATAACCTTGAAGGCAGCCCCGCCACCTTTACCATGCCCGGCTCTTCCCTGGAGCTCACCGCAACAACCAATCATGATACGTACGTTGCTACGGTCAGCGTTGATCTCAATAAGGTGTCCTGGGGCGGGCTGTTTGTTTTGATATCCTCAAATGGTCGCCTTACTACCACAACGCTTGTCGAGACCGTTGCCGGCAGCGGGGTTTATACCGCTAAAGGCGTAAAACCCGGCCAGTACGAGGTCTTTATCGGCGAGTCGGGCACCGGCAAGAGCTTCATGGTCTCTGATACCGGAACAAACCGGCTGGCCCTTGACTATTACACGCTCACGCTTAAGGAGGGCAGCGGCATCCAGTCGATCTCTGAAGGCGGTATCTATCTTGCCGGCGCCAAGGTCGGCATCTCAGCGGAGGTCACCGAGGGCTATTCATGGAGCGAATGGCTCGCTGCGCCGGAAGACTTTGGTACGGTTGCCAATCAATACTCCACGATAACCATACCCGATTATCCCCTGGAGCTCACGGCTTCGGCTCAGCTCGTCACCTTTAGTGCCATGGTCCAGGTCAACCGGAGCAACAACCCCTGGAGCGGTCTTACCGTGACCATCTCCTCTGATGGCGGGGTGACCTCAAAACAGCTTATGGAAACCAGCGAGGGAACCGGTGTTTATTCCGCCGCAGGTTTTGTTGCAGGGCCCTATGTGATTTTGATTGCCGGGGTGGACACAGGAAAGACCATCGTTGTTTCTGCGGGAACCAACAAGGTCACCCTCAACTATGCTACTCTGCGCCTGAATGCCTCTACGGGCATCACCTCAGTCAGCGGAGCAGGCAACTATCTGGTTGGCTCGGTGGTGGAACTCTCTGCGGTGGTTGGTGCAGGCTATTCCTGGGACGAGTGGGTGAGTACCCCTGAGGACTTTGGCAACGTGGCGGAGCAATACGCAACCCTCATCATGCCCGAATTTGATCTGGGGCTCACGGCAATAGCCACGCTCGACACCTACAAGGCAACGGTAAACCTCTCAGTTGATGGAGCTGCGCGCACCGGCACAAAGGTTGAGCTTACTCAGGATGGTATTACCTACACCGAGCTCATCGAGAGCCTTCCGGGTGTTTATAGCTGTCCGGACATTGCGCCGGGGGACTATTCCATCTCTGTTGGTGGCGAAAACACCGGGCAGAGCCTGAGCATTGCTTCCGGCGCTGCAGAAACATCCCTGAGCTACTACAGCGTGGTGCTTTCGGCTACCCCGGCGGGAGCCGCAACCGGAGCTTCCATCGCCAGCTCAAATGGCATATCGAGCGGCTCTCTGGTGTTGAGTGGCACCAGTATCACCTTCTCGGCGTCCGGCTCCGGGGCTCTCAGCTACAGCTATCAGTGGGATGACGGCTCCATTACCCCCATTCTTATGATTGACAATATACAGGCGCCGCTTTCTCTCTCCTGTGTGGTGCGCGGCTCAAATACTCCGGTAGCCCTCACTGCCACGGTCATCCTCTATCTGGATGATGTGGCCTGGTTGGGAAAATCCGCCCACCTCTACAGCGGCGATTCGCTCATCGCTACGCTTGCGGACAAGGGAGACGGCTCGTATTCGGCTCAGGCACCTCTGGGAACCTATAGCATCTATGTTGATGCAACCAACACCGGAAAATCCCTCACGGTTTCTGACGCTCACCCCAATGTGATCACGTTTTCGTACTACTCGGTATTCTTTAGCGCTACGGCCAGTGGAACTACCGCCACCGCTTCAATCTCTGCTTCAAATGGCATGGCGAGCGGCCGGGCGGTGCTGAGCGAAACCAACCTCGTGTTTACCGCAGCCGGTAGTGGCGCAACCAGCTATAGCTATCTCTGGAATGACGGCTCAACAGGCCGGACCTTTGAGATTGCGAGCTTGTCGGCTCCGGTGACCCTGACGTGTGTGGTGGCCGGGACGGGTTCCAGTACTACCGTGAATGCAAAAGTAGTGGTTAACCTCAACTCTAGCTCCTGGACAGGCAGAGCGGTTGAGCTCTACAAGCTGGGCGCTTTGGTCATAGCGATGACCGATAAGGGAGACGGTTCCTATACAGCCGAGATCGAAGAAGGAACCTATGCCATTCATGTCGACGGAACCGACACCGGCAGGGTTATCGAGGTCACCGGATCAGGATCAACGGTATCACCGGAGTCGGCGCAAGACCTGCTGGCATACATCCCGGAAGACTCGCTGCCGCTCTCTGATTTTGAGCCAGACGATGAAGGCATGCCGCTAAGCGAAGAAGAAGCGGGCTCAGAGGCAACGTTGAGTCTACTGGAACAGGGCAGTGGCGAGGAGAGCTCACAAGGTGTTGCAGAAACCGAAGCAACGCAACCCAATACTGAGGAATCCTCGTTGATAACCACCCTGGATGTCACTGCGGTAACGCTGAACTTTTATACCGTAAGCTACGCTGCTACTACTGACGGGGCCGTGGGCCTGACCGCCTGGATCAATGCCTTTGATGGCAAGGCGCCTGTGGCATCAGAGGCAGTAGTATTGGCCGGAACCAGCATAGTGTTTACCGCAGCCGGCGCCGGAGCCACCAACTTCAACTATCTGTGGAGCGATGACTCAACCGAGCAAACACTCACCATCACCAACATACAGGCTCCGGTTACGGTTTCCTGTGTGGTATCAGGCTCTGAGCCTCAGGTGGCTCATGCGGTTGCCGTCAAGGTCAATCTTGACGACAATGCCTGGAGCGGCAAAGTTGTTGAGCTGTTTGATGCAGGGTCTCAGGTTGCCCTGTTGACGGAGCAATCGGACGGCACGTACACAGGAGAGGTGTTGCCGGGTACCTATGATGTGCGCCTTGACGGAGTGAGCACCGGTCGCGACATCACGGTGATCGACCCCTCCGATGACGAGGCGATTTTTGTGAGCTCCCTCGCTCCTCACAACACCGGAGTCAATGAAGTTACTCTGCTGCATTACTCCGTTACCTTCAGTGCTACTCCTGCGGGAGCAGCAACGGGAGCCTCTGCCCTGGCAACCAACAGCCTTGAGAGCGGGGGCGTGGTGTTAAGTGACTCCTCGATTACCCTCACGGCAGCGGGAGCCGGTGCGGGAAGCTATACCTACCTGTGGAGCGATGGTTCAACGCACGAGAATCTGACGATCCTCAACATACAGGCCCCGATAAATATCTCCTGTGTGGTCAACGGTTTTTCGGCCCCGGCACCGGTCAAACCCCGGCTGCCCAACACGGCCGGTCAGCCCCACCACGACGGCTTTCCACTTTACTTCCTGGCGCTGAGTGCAACAACGCTCGGCATCACCGCCGCAAAGAAGAAAAAACAATAGAGGCAAAGACATGAGGGGTAAGCCCTCATGTCTTTCTAGAGGGTAATGAGAGGGCGATTATTCCCACTTACGGAGAATGTTACCTGCTCCTTAGAGCTTTAGGGTGCTATAATGGGCGCATCATCCTAAGTGAGAGGAGTCCTTTATGAAAACGATTTTCGTGGACCACAGCATCTGCCTCTCCTGCCACACCTGTGAGTTGGCTTGCGCCGTGGCCCACTGCCCATCCCAAACCCTTTACGGAGCGATAGCAGAGGAATTTCCGCCTCGTGCACGGATCCATGTGGAACCCGTTGGTGCACGAGGCTTTCCCCTGCAGTGTCGGCATTGCGATGATCCGCAATGCGTAAAAGCCTGTGTTTCAAAGGCGCTTTATATCGACACCGCTTCCAGCACGGTGCAGCATGAGAGTGCGCGTTGCATCGGCTGCACCATGTGTGTTTTGGCCTGCCCTTTTGGAGCGGTTGAGGAGCAGGCTGCGGGGGACAATCAGTGTGCGGTGAGCAAATGCGACCTGTGCCTGACTCTAACGGAAGAACCAGCCTGCGCTACCGCCTGCCCCACCGGCGCTATCAGCTATAAGGAGAGCGAGCTCTACAGCAAAGAGAAACGTCGCGCTTATCTGGTAGAGCTCACCGCAGGAATGGCCGAGTAATCAAAAAAACTGCGCAGGCCACTTGTTGTGAGAGCCTGCATCTGAGAGACCCGAAGGAGGTCCGACATGTCAAATCATCATGACCATAGTCATTACACCGAGGGGATAATGTTTGCCGATGACAGGAGTGTTGATCCTGCCGTAGTTGAGATGTTGCATAAGGCCAAAAAAGAGCACATCGAAACCATTCACGACCGCTATGCGCAGCAGCTGCCACAGTGCGGTTTTGGCGACCTGGGTATCTGTTGTCGCAATTGTTTGCAGGGGCCGTGCCGGGTTAATCCCTTTGGAGAGCCCAAAGAGGGAATCTGCGGCGCCGATGCCGACCTGATTGTTGCGCGCAACCTGCTCAGAACCATTGTGGGCGGAGCATCGTCCCACGTTGATCACAGCTATATGGCCATCCATTGCCTCAAGGAGGCTGCCCTGGGAAAGGCGGACTACGAGATAAAGGGCGCCGCAAAAATCAAAACCGTTGCAGCAAAACTGGGCATCCCCTATGAGGGCAGGCCGGACAACGAGGTGGCCGCAGAGATTGCTGATGTTGCCTTTGCAGATTTTGGGAACACCACCAGTGAGCCCATGCGCTGGCTCACCGCCACTGCGCCTCAGGAGCGGGTGGATAAATGGGCTGAGCTGGGGATTCTCCCCACCAACCCCGACCGCGAGGTTCGTGTTGCTATGCACCAAACCACGATGGGCGTTGACGGCAGCCCGGTGAACCTGCTGCTGAGCTCGCTCAAGGCCGGTCTTGTTGACGGCTACGGCGGCCTGCAAATGGGCACGGATGTCCAGGACATCCTCTTTGGTATCCCTGAGCCCGTCAAGTCAGAGGCAAACCTGGGGGTACTCTCTTCTGACAAAGTCAACATCGTGGTGCACGGCCATATGCCTGAGATTTCTGAGAAGATCGTCGAGTGGTCCAAAAAACTGGAAGGCGAGGCGATTGCCGTAGGCGCTGCCGGTATCCAGCTGGCTGGCATTTGTTGCTCGGGCAACGAGATACTGATGCGTCAGGGTGTGCCGCTGGCAGGCAACTACCTGAGCCAGGAGCTGGCAATCATCACCGGCGCGGTTGAGCTGATGGTGGTGGATGTACAGTGCTTCATGCCTTCAATCACCAAGGTAGCATCCTGCTATCACACCAAGGTGGTCACCACCACTCCCATCGGGCAGTTGCCTGATGCCGAGCATTTTCCCTTTACCCCTGACACCGCCGACGAAAAAGCTGCGGCCATCGTGCGCATGGCCATTGCCAACTATGCCAACCGTGACCCCCGCAAGGTTCAGATACCGGCGTATCGCTGCGAAGCATGGGGCGGTTTTAGCGTTGAGAGCATTGTGGGAGCACTGTCTGCGCTGGACGCAGAGCAACCGCTCAAGCCGCTTGTTGACAACATCGTGGCCGGAAACGTCTTTGGTGCGGTGGGTGTTGTGGGATGCAATAACGTCAAGATCCGCCAGGACTACCAAACCGTCGAGATGATCAAGCACCTGCTTGCCAACAACGTACTCGTGGTGGCAACCGGCTGCACCGCAATAGCGCTTGCCAAGTACGGGTTCATGACCCCGGAAGGCGCAGAGATGTATGCCGGCGATGGCCTCAAGGCCGTGCTTACGGCGGTTGGCGAGGCTGCAGGACTCGGCGCTCCGCTTCCGCCGGTGTTGCACATGGGAAGCTGTGTGGACAACTCCCGCATCGGAGACCTGCTCGGTGCGCTGGCCGGCTATCTCGGCGTGAGTATCGCTGACTTGCCGGTGGCCGCATCGGCCCCTGAACTGCAACACGAAAAGGCGGTTTCCATTGGCACGTGGGCGGTGGCCCTTGGCGTGCTGACCCACTGCGGTGTGGTGCCCCCGATCCTCGGCAGCCCGCTGGTTACCAAGGTTTTGACCGATGACGTCGAAGGTCTGGTGGGCGGCAAGTTCTTCGTAGAGCTGGACCCCATCAAGTCTGCCGACATCATGCTTGAGCACATCGCTGCCAAGCGCAAAGCTTTGGGAATATAACCATGGCTGCGCCTGAAAACGGTGCTGCGCAGTTTAATGCAACTGGAGAGGCTGTGGCCAAAGGGACGCTGGTTTTAGAGATGCCGGAAGTCCCCAGGGAGCGGATCGAGGCAATCATCCAGTGCTATCCGCCCGAGCGGCGCTACGCCCTTGCCGTGATGCAGGATATGCAACACAGCTTTGACTATCTGCCCCGCACCGCCCTGGAGCTTCTGGCAGAGTATATGAGTTTTCCTCTGGCCCAGCTCTATTCGATGGCTACGTCCTACAAGGCTTTGAGCCTCAAGCCCAAAGGTCGCCATATCATCAAGGTTTGCGACGGCACCGCCTGCCATATCAAGGCTTCGCTGAATATCATTGACGAGCTGGATCGCCTGCTCGGCATCAGACCGGGCGACGTTACCCCCGACGGCCAGTTCTCACTCGAGACGGTCAATTGCCTGGGATCCTGTGCCCTGGCACCGGTGGTACTCATCGACGGAACCCATTATGGCAAGGTAACGCTGGAAAAACTGTCCGGGATACTTGAGTCTTATAAGCCGGGAGGTGAGTGTGATGGCTGAGAACACGCGAAAGCTTCTGGTTTGTTGTGACACCGGCTGTCTGGCCAACAACGCCCGGGCTGTAGCTGATGCCCTGGAAGCAGCCCTGGCGGCTGCCGGACTCGACGTTGCGGTTGAACGGGGCAGCGCAGAGCTCAAGCGCACCGGCTGCATCGGTCAGTGCTCGCACGGGCCCATCGTCAAGGTCCATCCCGATGACATCTGCTATTACCGCGTTAAGCCCAAGCATGCCGAGAAAATCGTCGCCTCTCTTGGAGGAGAGCCCTATCAGCCGCTGCTCTACCGTGATTTTGACGGCGAACCAAAGCTGCGTGAGGCTGACAACCCCTTCTATGCCCATCAGAAAAAGATCGCGCTCAGACATGTTGGCCTGATAGACCCGCTCAGTCTGGATGATTATCTTGAGGCCGGTGGTTATGAAGCGCTCAAAAAGGCATTGACCATGGAGCCGCAAGACATCATCAACGAAATCAAGGCTTCAGGTTTGCGCGGCCGTGGTGGCGCAGGATTTCTTACCGGCAACAAGTGGCAGGCTGCTGCCAGCTATCCGGCTCAGCCGAAGTACGTGGTTTGCAACGGCGACGAGGGCGATCCCGGTGCCTTCATGGATCGCTCCCTCCTTGAAGGCGATCCGCATTCGGTGATTGAAGGATTGATCATCGCTGCACTGGCTGTTGGAGCCGAGCAGGGATACCTCTATATTCGCGATGAGTATGAGCTGGCTCTGCCCGTTGTTGCCACCGCTTTGAAGCAGGCAGAAGCTGCCGGGTATCTCGGTAGCTCGATACAGGGGTCCGGCCGCAAACTGCATCTGGAGATCGTACGTGGCGGCGGCGCTTTTGTCTGCGGAGAGTCAAGCGCCCTGATGGCTTCTATTGAGGGCAGGGTAGGGGAGCCCCGCTCCAAATATATCCGCTCGGTAGAGCGCGGGCTCTGGGACAAACCCACCGTTCTCAATAACGTGGAGACCCTCGCCAATGTGCCTTTCATTCTCTCGTACGGCAGTGGCGAGTTTGCAAAGATCGGCACTGCAGGCTCTAAGGGCACCAAAGTCTTTTCGCTGGTGGGCAAGGTCAAGAGATCGGGCCTTGTAGAGGTGCCCATGGGCATCACGCTTCGCAGCTTGATCTTTGACATCGGTGGTGGCATTGCCGACAGACGTAGCTTTAAGGCCATTCAGACCGGTGGCCCCTCCGGCGGTTGTTTGCCGGAGAGCCTGCTGGATCTTGAAGTGGACTTTGAAAGCCTGACTGATCACCACACGATGGTCGGTTCCGGCGGCATGATTGTCATGGATGACCGCAGCTGTATGGTGGAAGTCGCTCATTATTATGTGGACTTTCTCTGCGGAGAGAGTTGCGGAAAATGCACCCCTTGCCGCGAAGGACTGCGGCACATGCGCGAGATCCTTGAGAATATCTGCAAGGGCCAAGGCAAGGCTTCTGATCTTGAAGAATTGGAGGATCTGGCCTTTGCTCTACAGGAGGCATCGCTGTGCGGTCTGGGTAAAACGGCAGCCAATCCGGTGCTCTCCACCCTGCGATACTTTCCTGAGGAGTATGAGGCGCACATCAAAGAGCGTCGCTGCCCGGCAGGTGTTTGCAAACCGCTTACGCTGATGCAGATAGATCAGGAGGCCTGTACTTCGTGTCGTGCCTGCCTGAAAGCCTGTCCCCTTGGCTCTGTCAAGGAGACGCCGGCAGCCTCACCGGATCAAAAAGCCACGTATCACATTGACCCTGCACTCTGCACTGCCTGCGGTAGTTGCCGGGAAGCCTGTCGCTTTGAGGCGGTCGTCGCTGTACGGAGGGAGGCAACATGCGCATAATCATTGATGGTGTCACCTGTGAGGCGCAACCGGACGAGTTCGTAAAAACTGTTGCTGACCGTAGTGGCATAACTATTCCTTCTCTCTGCCATCACTCTGCTCTGCCGGGAATTGCTGCCTGTCGTCTTTGCGTGGTTGAGGCAACACCGGCCGGAGGTAAAACCCAGACGGTCACCTCCTGCGTGTATCCCGTTAGTGAGGGGCTTGAGATCTCAACCGCCAGTGAGCCCATAAAACGCCTGAGACGGATTATCCTCAAGCTGCTCCTTGAAAGGGCGCCTGCAGCAGAAGGGCGCTTGCAGCAGTATTGTGAGGAGTACGGGGTGCACCGCAGCTCTACTCCGGCCAACCCGGAAGAAAAGTGCATCCTCTGTGGACTGTGCGTCAAAGCCTGTGAAGAGATGGGCAATGCTGCCATCGCAACCGTAAAACGCGGTGTGGATAAACAGATCCAGCCTGCCTTTGAGGAGGCTCCAGAGGATTGTATCGGCTGTCTCAGCTGCGCAAAGGTCTGCCCGACCGGTGAGATCACCTGGCTCGAGACTCACGAGAGCCGCACTATCTGGAAAAAGGACTTCAGTTTAGAGAGATGCTCGGTGTGCGGCAAGCCCTTTGCTACCGCCGAAGAACTCGCTTGGCTTCAGAGCAAACAGGTCGGTGAGAATATCGAGGTAGGAATGTGTCCCGGCTGCCGAGCACGCGAGGCGGTAGCCCACACCCTGCTTGACAGGTAACCTGCTGTCGTTCCCGCCTCCCCGCTGTCGTTCCCGCACCCACCCCTGTCGTCCTGAGCGCAGCGAAGGACCTTTCCTCTGTCGTTCCCGCACTCCCTCTGTCGTTCCCGCGTAACCCCCTGTCGTTCCCGCACTCCCTTTGTCGTTCCCGCGAAGGCGGGAACCCATACTCTGTCATCGCACAAAAGATTCTTCGGGCTTACGCCCTCAGAATGACAAAGTGCCTGTCGTTCCCGCGACCCCCTCTGTCGTTCCCGCACTCCCTCTGTCGTTCCCGCGAAGGCGGGAACCCATACCCTGTATTTGCACAAAAGATTCTTCGGGCTTACGCCCTCAGAATGACAAAGTGAATGTCGTTCCCGCGTAACCCACTGTCGTTCCCGCGAAGGCGGGAACCCATACTCTGTCGTCTCACAAAAGATTCTTCGGGCTTGCGCCCTCAGAATGACAAAGTGCCTGTCGTTCCCGCGACCCCCTCTGTCGTTCCCGCGAAGGCGGGAACCCACGCCCTTCTGTCATCACACAAAAGATTCTTCGGGCTTGCGCCCTCAGAATGACAAAGTGCCTGTCATCCTGAGCCGCAGGCGAAGGATCTTTCCTCATCGCACAAAAGATTCTTCGGGCTTGCGCCCTCGCAATGACAAAGTGAATGTCATCCTGAAATTAGGCTCCTTCCAACAAAAACATCTTCCTTTTTGTC
>JAISPK010000014.1 GCA_031274985.1 Coriobacteriales bacterium
AGATGTGTTATTATCAGTGCTCCCGTTGCCGCTGCTGCCGCACGCAAGCAATAACACTGTCATGGTAATTGATACCATCAACGCCACAATTAACTTGAAAAACTTCATGTCTTCCTCCCTCACTTTTTGTTTAGAAAACGCCTTTGCTATTTTCCTTAAGAACGTATTCTATCAAACTTACGCGTTTTTTAATACAATCTTGGAGGATTTTCTTGTTATCCTCATTGCATAACTACGTCTGTTCAGGCAGAATCTCTAATCTGCGTATCAAGCCTCTCCCAGTATAAACAGGCCAATCGGATTCCACCAGTCGTAGATGTAATAGACCTTGAATAATCACTATTTCTGGGCAAGCTCGTCAATGGCGCTTAGCTAATCGAACTAGGGGCAGATCCTGCCGGGTTTTCCCGGATATCCAAGCCAGATTATACTCTCGTTGCCCCGTTGCCCTCGTTATTTCTGAGGGTCTCTTGATGAATTGGCTATGATAAGTCGGTTTTGGAACCACACTTTTTGCAGCTACCGTTTTTCTTCAAATTAAGTGGAGTTTGGCATTTCCAGCATATGCCTCTCTCTTTTGCTGCTTTCTTTAGTTTATCCTGCATTAATTGCCTCACAGGTTTGTTGAACATCATGTCTAACTCTAAGTATCCCAAGCACAATAGTTTTTCGGGCGTTATTTCTACCTCTTCGAGGTTTTTGCAACCCCAAAAAGTAGAGGTCTGAAGATACTCGACGCTATCAAAAATATTAATTTTTCTCAGATTTTTGCAACCGCCAAAGGCCCCCCATCCATCCCATCCAGGCGTCCCGATTCTCTTCACTGTACATGGTATGCTTACAGACACTATTGCGGGCAGATGGTTCGCTGGATAATAATTAAATGCTTTGCTGCCAATTTCTACAACCCCATCAGGAATTACAACATCAGTGGCCGTTCCGTTATACCTTATCAGAGATCCATCGGCCACCTCAAATTCCTCTATTTCATTCTTACATTCCTCAGTAACATCTTTGCATTCCTCGGTAACATTTCCTACCACAAAAGTTGTACGACAGTATTCGCAGGTTGCTGTAGTACTGTTATTTTCAACTTGAAGCGATGCTCCACATTGTGTGCATCGTACCGGAATAAGACTCATTTGAACTCCTAGGGTTTTGTTTCGTCACTTATTATTATACAGTCAAACTGCATCATTGGCTAAAGGCTCTCATCAGTCTGCAGCCCAGTATTCCTGGCTTCTGCGGGAGGGCGTAATATCAGGCCTCTTCCAGCATAAACAGGCCAATCGGATTCCACCAGTCGGAGATGTAGTAGACCTCGAAGAATCCTTTGACCTGGGTGAGCTCGTCTATGGTGCTCAGCTCGTCGAAGTAGAGATAGATCCTGCCGGGTTTTCCCGGGTATACCTTGCCTTCTGTTTTAGGGTTGATTTTTACCCCGTTGACATACCACGTTCCCATAACAGGTGTGATATAGCAGTAGTTATCAATGCCGGCCGGCGTGAGGGGTTGATAGTGGTTCTCTACCATCAGGGTAAAGCCGGCGTCTCCCAGTTCATCGGCTGTTTTTGCGTGCAACGTAATGGTGACTTTTTCATTGTCTACCAAAACCCTGTTGACAAATTGGTAGATTACGAGCGGTTCGCCGTTTTCTGAACTTCTGAACCTAGAGCTGCTAGAGATTTCGATTGCCTCTCTGCCCCCGGTAGAAACACCTGAACTGGCCGCCTGGCTCTCTCGCATCAGCTGTTCTTCGAGCAGCTCGGAAGAGTTTTGCCAGCTTCCGTAGACACCCGACTTAATCTCGTCCTGAGGAGCCTCAAAATTTCTCGTACCTTCCCAGGCGAGGGAACAGCCTGTCCACAAAAGCAGCAGACCCAGCGGCACCAGAAGCACTAACCATTTTTTCTTTTGTTTTAATCCACTCACAAGGGGCTTATGTCCTCCAGAGGCCAAAACACCATCAGTGCCTTGCCGTAAACTGAGTTCTCGGTGATATGGCCAAAGTAACGGCTATCAGCCGAGTTCTCTCGATTGTCGCCCATCACCCACAGGGACCCTTCCGGCACCTTGTAGGGGTACGTGATGCGCATGTTGTCAAAATGCTGCTCCAGGGGACGCGACATCATGCCATGGGTATACGGCTCGTAGAGTGGATTTCCGTCGACATAAACCAGGCCGTCTCTGAGGTCTACGGTCTGCCCGCCCGTTGCAATGACGCGCTTCACCAGCACGCGACCGGGCATGACCTTGTCGGCAAATACGACGATATCCCCACTTTTTACCGGGCTGAAGTTAAGCGATATCTTCTCTGCCAGAAGCTTGTCGCCAACCTTTATCGTGGTTTCCATTGACCCGGTAGGCACTTCATACGGCTCCATCACAAAGGTCTTGGTGACCCAAACCAGTCCTACGGCAATAGCAAGCGCCACAGCAAACTCCGCAATAGCGCGAAAGAATTGGGGAGGCTTTTTGTGTGTGGCTTTGCTCTCCTCTGCTCTGCCGTCGGCCTGATCATCTGTGAAATGCCTGGCCATAGATCAGCTCAATTTAATATAGAGCATCCGTTGCGACGGATGCTTGCCGAGGGTGTCTTCAACTCCACTTGCTCCGTATTCGTAGGTAAAGGTAACTTCAAACTTTGTCGGCGCTGCCTCTGAGGCCAGCGCGCCGGCCCAGGTTGCAGATTCCTTTTTGACTTTTTTATGATTGGCCGTGGGGTCCACGAATTCTGTGTACTCACCACTAGTCGGTGCAATGTAGGGCGTATCAGATACACCGGCTACGGCTGCCGAGGTAAGCGATTGCAAGAAATTCTCCTGCGTTGCCACCAGATCGGCAAAGCTGGAGTGAGGCAGGTCGAGAATATCCATCGAGCTCACCAGATACACCTCAATCGTGGTGCCGGCCTCGCCCAGACTGAGGTAGATCTTTTGCGTCTGACGCAGGTCCGCAGCGCCATTTTGCGCTTCAGGCGTGTAGCTGATGGTTACTACCTGGCGAGCGGCAGGGTCGTCTGCCGCGTTATTCGTGGCGTTTGCCTGGGTGGCATCGACCTTGGTGATGGCATAGCTGGAGCCAAGGATGGCAAGGGCTTCTTCGGGAGTCCTTCCAAACAGCTGGCCCAAAGCAGGCATCGGCACGGTCTTGGCAACGCCTCGGTCTTCAACGGTCTGGCCGTTGGTATCAATGGTGAGGGTATCCTGGATAAGAGAGGCCGGTGCAGGAACAAATTCCAGATAGAAATAAATACCGGCTGCAACAGCGCCGCAGAGCAAGAGGCTAAAAAACGTGATGCCGGTTATCAAGCTGCGCTTGGTTCTCCTGGCATGCGCAAGTTTTTTCTCCGAGACAGGCTTGAAGTGCCTCGACAGATGGCTTCTGTGGAGATCTGTCTGCTTTTCCGGCTGGTCGGTTTGCTGCTCTACGGGCTGCTCTTCGGGCTGCTCGACAGACGGGTCAGCGAGTTGCTCCTCCGGTTGCTCTTCGGCTTGCGCGGCTTGCGCTGCTTGCTCGGCTGCCTTCTCCTCCGGTTGCTCTTCTCCCTGCTCAAACGGTTGCTCAGCTGCTTCGCCAACTGATTGGTCTACCCCGGCCAGCATAGACTGAATAAGTTCATCTCTGGTGGTATCGAGCGAGTCGATTTTCTTTTGTTGTTCTTCACTACTCAAAATATTCTCCGTTATCTTTACTTAACGTATGCCCGGCAGAAAAAGCGCTCAAAAGCACTGCTCCTGCTACGACATACGAGCGTCCAGCTCTCCGGCCAATTCCTGCGGGCTGATACCTGAACGCTCCAACACTACGAGCAGATGATACATAAGATCTGCTGCTTCGTAGCGAATATGATCGTGATTATCATCCTTGACTGCCATAACCAGCTCGGTAGACTCCTCGCCGATCTTTTTGAGGAGTTGGTCAAGCTCGCCGGTAAGAAGCTTGGCGGTATAAGACTCGGACGGATCCGCATTCCGGCGCTCGTGAATCACCCGAGTGAGTGATTGCAAGGTCCGGGCTAAATCACCGGGAAGCACATTTGCTGTTACTTCACCCATTGCTTCCCCCTTTAGGTTTATAGTTCGTCTCGTGGTGAGCACTTTGTGTCAGTGCTTTCTGAGGTCTATTCAGATACTGCAAGGGCTACCATTCTGCTACTCTTGCAGCTGCCGGTAAAAGCAACTGCGGTTTCCGGTATGGCAAGCAAAACCGGGGCTGTCTACCTCAATGAGGAGACAGTCCTGGTCGCAGTCATAGTATATCGCTTTAACCTTTTGATAGTTACCGCTTGTTGCCCCTTTGTTCCAAAGCTCCCCCCTGCTCCTGCTCCAGAACCAGGTAGTTTTGCTGCTCAGCGTGCGCTGCAGCGACTCGGCATTCATCCACGCCATCATAAGCACCTCTTTGGTGTCATACTGCTGGATGATAGCGGGAATCAGTCCCTGGCTGTTATAGACGAGGTTGTCCGGTTGCATGCCTGCTCCTTGTTTTTGGGGACAACGTTAATCAAGCTTTACCGAGATTCCCTGGGCGGCTAGGTATTCTTTGACCTCGCGAATCCTGAGCTCCCCAAAGTGAAAGACACTGGCAGCCAGTACCGCATCGGCCTCTCCCTCGAGAATGCCCTCGGCAAAATGCTCGATCTTGCCCACGCCACCGCTTGCCGTAACCGGAATGTCTACCGCGCGGGCAACGGCCCGGGTCAGGGCAAGGTCATAGCCGTCTTTGACGCCATCCCTGTCCAGGGAGGTGAGGAGAATCTCTCCGGCGCCACGCTTTGCGGCCTCCTCGGCCCACGCGATAACGTCCAACCCGGTGTTGGTTTTTCCGCCGCGGGTCAGAACATGCCACTTGTCTACGCCGGGAGTGGCCTGCGTGACATCAATCGCACAAACAACCGCCTTAGTGCCAAACCGGGCGGCCATCGCCGACAGCAGCTCCGGGCTCTCCACCGCAGCAGAGTTAACCGAGATCTTGTTGGCGCCAGCGGCTATCATCTCACTCATATCAATGAGGTCCTTAAAGCCGCCACCCACCGCATAGGGAATTTGCAGTTGTTCAGCTGCTCGCGCCGCCATGTCGATGGTGGTCTTTCGACCCTCCAGCGTGGCATTGATATCCAGGAATACGACTTCGTCCGCGCCCTCGCTGCCGTAGAAGGCTGCCATCTCTACCGGATCGCCGGCATCGCGAAGATCAACGAAGTTGACCCCCTTTACCACGCGGCCTCCCGTTACGTCTAAACACGGTATTACTCTCTTATAGTTCATAGCTCTCCAATACTTTTAACGCCTGGGCAACGGTAAACGACTGTTCGTAGATCGCCCGTCCAACAATTATTGCTTCAACGATATCGCTGCCGAGAGCGGCAAGCGCGTGGATGTCACCCAGCGTAGAAATGCCGCCGGAAGCAGTGACCGCAAACCCGGCGAATCCGGCGATGCGCCGGTAAGCCTCGGCATCGATACCGGTTTGCATGCCGTCACGACTGATATCGGTGTACACCAAATGAGTAAGTCCCCGTTTTTTGAGGCCGCGTATGAGTTTCTCGGCGTTGTGCCCCGAACCTACCTGCCAGCCTTCAACCGCTGCCTCTCCTGCGAGGGCGTCGACTCCGGCGCAGATGAGACTCCCGTAACGCTCAAGGGCCTCAGCAACGAGATCGGGATGTTTGACGAGTCCGGTTCCCAGCACGATTCTGCTGGCGCCTGCCTGGGCGAGCAACTCAATGCTCTCCAGGGTTCTCACTCCCCCGCCTACCTCAACCTTGAGCCCGGTTGACTGAACGATGGAGGCAATGGTGTTCAGGTGTACCGGAGCTCCACTTCGAGCACCCTCCAGGTCCACGATGTGTACCCAGGTTGCTCCCTCGCTGGCAAACCGACGCGCCTGCTCCAGAGGGTTGTTGTGATAGACCGTAACCGCCTCGTAGTTGCCCTTGCGCAGTCGCACGACCTTATTGTCAAGAATATCTATGGCCGGAAAAAGCTCCATTACAGCGTGCCTTTCGTTGAGGGAACGCCCTGCGGGGCACGCGCATCGAGTGCGAGTGCCTGAGCCAGTGCGCGCGCGGTTGCCTTGGTTGCCGCCTCGATAATGTGGTGGGCGTTTTCTCCGGCGAGCTTGCGCACGTGCAGGGTTAATCCTGCCTTGGTAGCCAGAGCAACCAGGAATTCCTTCATGAGCGAGGTATCAAAGCTGCCGATGAACTCAATGGGTAAAGCCACGTCCCAGTGCAGTTGTCCGCGTCCGGAGATGTCTATCGCAGCTAAGACCAGCGCTTCGTCCATAGGAATTATCGCCTCGCCAAAACGGGTAATGCCGCGACGGTCTCCCAAAGCTTCGTCGAGGGCCGTGCCCAGCACGATGCCGACGTCTTCTACGGTATGGTGTGCGTCTATCTCCAGGTCGCCCAGCGCCTTGATGTCAAGGTCAAACAAGCCATGCTTGCTCAGAGCGTCGAGCATATGGTCAAAGAAGGGTACGCCGGTATCGATGTCGTGCTCGCCACTGCCGTCCAGGTTCAACGACAGCGAAATGTCGGTTTCATTGGTGCGGCGGGTTACTGTCGCGCTTCTTGTCATCGTGTTCCTTTCTTTAGTTGAACCATAAAAGAACCGTCCCCTTTATGGTTTGTTCCTTTCTTTAGTCGAACCATAAAAGAACCGTCCCCTTTATGGTTCGGCCCTCGTGTTCAGCACGCAACTGAGTGCGGCAATGAATTCGTCGTTCTCCTGCGGCGTTCCTATACTGACCCGCAGACAATCAGCGAGTCCGGGCAGCGCCGAGAGGTCTCTCACCAAAATGCCATAGCTCTCGTGCAGCTGCTGCCACACCGCTTGGGCATTGGGCACCCTGAAGAGCAGGTAGTTGGCTTCACTCGGTGCTACCGACAGTCCGAGCCCTGGCTCACCCAGGCGTCGAGCAAGTAGTTCGCGCTGGGAGATGATGCAGTTAACCTGCAGGCGCACTTCGTCTTCTTGCTCGAGGACAGCGAGCGCCGCAAGGGCAGCAAGTGCATCTACGGAGTAGGGCTGGCGGACCTTGCAGAGCTCCTGAGTGATCTCCGGGGCGGCAACAAGGTAGCCGATGCGCATGCCGGCCAGGCTATAAGCCTTGGAAAAGGTCCGTAGAATGGCCAGATTAGCGTGCTTTTTGAGCAGAGAGGTAGCGTCGTAGCCGGGGTCGGCAAACTCGATGTAGGCGTGGTCGATGAGCACCACCGCATCGGTGGCAGCGAGCACCGCCTCGATAAAGTCAAGCGTGAGGCAGTCGCCCGTGGGATTGTTGGGCGTAGTCAGTATCACCAGATCGATATCTCCGACGCTTACGCGCTCTAAAATCGCCTGCTCATCGATACTAAAGTCCAGCTGCCCCGTGGCGCTGCAAGCAGACGCACGTGGTATCTCAACGATTTTGGTACGCGTGAGCAGGGCGTCGGTGTAATAGGCCGAAAACGTCGGTGGTGTCGTGAGCAAACTCCGCCCCGGACCACCGTAGGCAATACAGAGGTTAAAGAGCAACTCATCGCCACCATTGCCGAGCACGATGCACTCCGCTGCTACCCCAAGCTTGGCAGCAACGGTGTTGCGCAGATGCTTGGCCAGCGGATCGGGATAACGGTGCAGCGGTTCGCTCTCAATCATGCGCTGGAGTTCTTTGCGCGCTTGATCGGGCATGCCAAAGGGATTCTCGTTGGCATTGAGATAGATGCGAGCCGGGAGATATTTGGGGTCGTAGGGCTCCAGATGTTTAAGATATTCTGCTGCAGGGCGCACCGTTTGCATAGTGATTAATCCTCGTTATCGTCTTCAAAGAGCTCAAAGCGGGCTCGCACCGACTTGCCGTGCGCCCAAAGGCCCTCGGCGGCGGCAAGTGTAAGAATCGTAGCCTCATCTTGCTTGAGGGCCGAGTAGGAGTACGCAACCACGTTGGAGGTCTTAACAAAATCATCTACCGACAGCGGGCTCGAGAATCGTGCGGTGCCGCTGGTTGGGAGGGTGTGATTGGTGCCGGCAGTATAATCGCCCACGCTCACCGGGCTCCAATTGCCCACATAGATAGCGCCTGCGTTATCGATAAGACCAAGAAAGTCCATGGCTCCGGCAAACTGTATCTCCAGATGCTCCGGCGCCAAGGCATTGACGGTATCGAGGGCAGTGGTAAGGTCAGGCGCTACAAAGATGATGCCGTTTTTATCGAGCGCCTGCTGCGTGATTTCGCTGCGGGGTGAGTCTTCGATAAAAGCCGCGATTTCTGCGGGCACGTCCTCTGCCAGCTCTGGGTCGGTGGTGATGAGATAACAGGCGGCGTCGGGGTCGTGCTCGGCCTGGGCCATAAGATCCAGCGCAATGAGGGCCGGTTCCGAGGTGTCATCGGCCAAAATTGCCAGCTCTGAGGGGCCGGCAACCATGTCGATGCCTACGTCGCTGCTCACGGCACGCTTGGCGGCAGCCACATACGCATTGCCCGGACCGACGATCTTGTCTACCGCATCGATGGTCTCCGTGCCATACGCCAGTGCGGCTATTGCCTGGGCACCTCCGGCAATGTAAACCTCGGTAACACCGGCAATCTGTGCCGCTGCCAGCAATACGGGATTGACCCGTCCGCTTGCATCAGGCGGCGTGACCATGACAATGCGGCGCACCCCGGCTACCCGGGCCGGCAAGGCACACATCAAAACCGTTGAAGGATACAGCGCTCTGCCGCCGGGAACGTAGATGCCCACGCTGTCGAGCGGGGATATCTTGGTGCCCAGCAAGGCGCCGTCGTCGCGAGCAACAAGGATGCCTTCTCTCCTTTGGCGCTCGTGAAAGTCAAAGATCCTCTGCCCCGCATTGTGCAGCTCTTTGACGATATCCTGGTTGGCCCTTTTGCTGGCCGCTTGGATCTCTTGGTCGGTAACGCGGAGTTCACGGAGGGCAACCCCGTCAAATTGCTGCGTATAGTCTCGCAGAGCTTTGTCTCCTTGCTCGCGCACGGTCTTAATGATCTCCGCCACCGTTGAGGTGACCTCCGCATCAAAAAGTGCGCTCCGCTCGATAAGTTCTGCGGCTGGTTTCTCGCCCTGTTGCAGGGTAATTACTCGCATGATTCCTACTCTCTCCTCTGCGTTTTTCTTCTCATATTTTAACCTATCACCAACGTGGCGAGGCGCTCTGCCAATGCTCTGATGCGGGCATCGGTGCGCACGCTGGCCGTATTGCCGATAAAACGCGCGGTGGACTGCAGCACATCGTCAACGATCACCAGATTGTTCTCACGCAACGTGACGCCGGTCGCCGTGATGTCAACGACCCGGTCGGCCAGGCCGCAGAAAGGGGCGAGCTCGATATTGCCGTGAAGTTTTACCAACTCTACCTGCACGCCCTTTTGGTCATAGTAGGCCTGAGTAATGCTGGAATACTTGGTGGCAACGCGCATCACGCCCCTGCGCCTATAGCGGTCTTCGGCTTTGTTGCTGGCGTCTCTGGGCTCGGCCACCACAAACCGACAGGCACCGAATTTGAGGTCGACCATCTCTACCAGATCCATGCCCTGCTCAGCGAGAGAATCGTAGCCGCAGATAGCGCAGTCAACGCCACCGAGCGAGGTAAAGACCGGCACGTCGGTGGGCCGGACGATAAAGAATTGGCAATCTGTTGTTGACAGCATCAGCTGCCTGCCCGGGTTGGCAAGCCCGGTGGTATCGAGACCGGCTTTGGTGAGCAGATTAACCGACTCAGTAAAGAGCGTGCCTTTGGGAACGGCTATCTTGAGAGGAGTTTTTGCGCTCATTTTTTGCCTCCCGTCGTGTTGTTGCTTGAGGCCGTGTTGTTGTTCAAGTCGAGAACCACCGCCTGACCCTTTGCTCTTCGCTGTGCGGCTTCGATATAGGCTGCTGCCGGGTTTTGCTCTGCTATGGTCATCGAAAACAGTCCGGGCGCTTCTTGGGAGAGCCCGGCTGTGTCTTCATTGAGCAAAGCCTGCATGATGCTCTCCAGACTCACCGCAAAACCGGCGGCTGGCGCACTGATGCCAAAACCCTCCAACATGCGGTCATATCTGCCGCCGTTGCCGAGCATTTTGCCCAGACCGGGCGCGTAGGCCTCAAACACCAGCCCGGTGTAGTAGTCGTAAGAACTCACCACAGAAAAGTCTATGTTCACATAAGAGGCCAGACCACAGGCCTCGATTATCGCGTAGGTGCTGCGCAGTTGCTCCAGACCGTCTACGATGCCCAGTGGTGCCACCAGCTCAGCTACCCTGGTAATAGCTTCGGCCTTGCCAATGACCGTTGGAAGCTCGCGCAATATGTCTGCGAAACGGCTGTCGAGGCCCGGAACAGCTGCGAGCGTGTCGATAGCTACATAGTTGCCTGCGTGAAACGCCTTGAGCACGGCATCGCACCATGCTTTGTCTACCGCAGAACTCGCTACGCAGAGCTCAAGAAGCTCGCGCAGCACCCCCACCGTGCCAATGGTAATGACAAAGTCGGTAAGCCCCGCTGCTTTGAGTGCGTCTACCATGAGCAGAATCATCTCGGCATCGGCATAAGTGCCGGAAAGACCGATTGCCTCAACGCCTATCTGGGTGATTTGCCGGGAGAGCGCCCTCTGGCTCTCTTCCTCGCGATACACACGCTCCACATAGCGCAAGCGCAGCGGCAGGTCTTCCTTTTTAAGCCGCGAGGCGGCCATGCGGGCAACCTGCAAGGTGACGTCAGGGCGCAGCACCAGAAGTTCGTTGTCGGTGTCAAAGAGCCTGAAGGGGGTTTGCGTGAGCGTGCCTCCCTGTTCCAGGACCTCAAGAACCTCCAGCGTAGGAGTCTCAATGGGGTCATAGCCCCAGAGTGCTAAGGTTGCGCGGGTGGCAGATATGATGGATTCACGCCAACGGGCCTCTCCGGGCAATACGTCTTTGAATCCACGAGGTGTTACCGGTATCACTGGCTAGTCCTTTCCTTAACCTTTTGGTGCCTGTTTGCTTTGGTAGTTCACTGTTCTGGCACCTGTTTGTTTTGGTGGTTCACTGTTCTGGCGCCTGTTTGTTTTTGTGGTTCGCTGTTCTGGCGCCTGTTTGTTTTGGTGGTTCGCTGTTCTGGTGTGCGTTTATTTTGTTTTCACCGTTACAAGCTTTCCTTAGTGGTTCACTGCTAAGAACCTCCTGTGGTGAAAATTCGTGTCCCGGTACTTTATCACAATACTGTATTGTAGTGCAAGCAGAAAAAAGAAAGCAGTATGCCATCCCAAAAACTCTGCTGAACGCGCGCCAATTGATTGGCATGTTATCTTGGGTGTTGCCACTGCTTTCTTGGTGCCCTTAGTTATACGCTCCCAAAACAGCTCTGTCAAGCAACAAATGTGGGGCCGGTAAGCACGCCAGCAAGCACACCGACAAACACGAAGATAAGCACGAAGTTGAGCACGAAGTTGAGCACGCGCTTCGCCTCGGGGTGACACTCCTTGTGCTGCTGCAGGGACCATCCTCACGAAAACCAACCAGCTAGATTGCATGGCAAAAGTCCGCGCAAGAAACCCTCTGCTTTGCAAAAAAACGAAGAAAGGGGGGCACTTCCCTTGTCTTAGTGTCCTTCGAAAGGTACTTGTCCTGCCAAACAGACCTTGGCGATTGTGGAAAAACCCCGAAGGGGAGTTTTCCACATGAGCCGGGGGTGAAGCTGGCGTAAGCCAGCGAGGGGGCGGTGCCCCCTTTATATGCCCTTTCTATTCTTAAAAAATAAAAGCGGGGGTGAAGCTGGCGTAAGCCAGCGAGGGGGCAAGGCCCCCCTCTCTTTCAGGCTGCTATTCAGCGCTCTACTGCTATTCGCCCCCGCGCTGCCGAGCAGCAAACCAGCTCTCAATAATAAAAACGGCAATTTTTGCTGCAAAAAGGCCAAAAGGCGAGGTTTTGCCATTCTTTATTAAATTGCTTATATCATAAGCAATT
>JAISPK010000016.1 GCA_031274985.1 Coriobacteriales bacterium
ATCCACGGCTCATACTTTTTGGGCAGAGCCAGTTGCCCGGAGACAAAATCCTCTTTTTCGTGGTTGTAGCCAACAACCGCCTTTGCCCTTGCCCCGCCGGCGCTGGTTCCAATTGCCACGAGTTGAGCCAGCTCATCTTGCCTGATGCCTTCGTGGTGGTCAGATGAGGCCAGGGCAATGTTTGGGTTTTGCTCCCCTTGTTTTAAATTGATTATCAGGGCCTGCCGGGCCGTTTCAATGAGGTCGGCCATTTCCAGGGCGCTGGGCTTTACGGACTCGCGGCGAAGCGCCGGCCTGAACT
Organism: Coriobacteriales bacterium; assembly: GCA_031274985.1. GTDB lineage: Bacteria > Actinomycetota > Coriobacteriia > Coriobacteriales > UBA8131 > WQXH01. Next base: position 302 of record JAISPK010000016.1, read on the forward strand.
CAAGGGCCCCCATGCCTCGCTTGCCCAGATAGGCCAGGCGGTCAAGAGGGGTGATCTGCTGCCTGCTTATACCTTGCGATGCCATCCAGCTGTCAATGAGCATGTTTCCAAAAGCATCAGGCAGACTGTCGGCGATAAACGCCGGCAGCCCAAAGTAGGTCTCTCGCGAAAGAGCGGGAAAGACCACCGCGCCGCGCGTAGTTCCCGGTACCAGCAAAGGAGAGAGCTCCCAGCCGGACTGACTGAAGGACTCATAGTACTCAAACGCATAGACACCATAGCGCTCGTCAAACGCCAGGGCACCAACGGGAGTGTTCCAGCACAACACCTCAATGCTGTTAACCGGTTTATAGGGCATGGAGATCCCGGTTGTTAAGGGCGTTGTTTTGGGGTGCGTGATTCTTTGCCCGAGCGCGCTTGCGTGGCTTGCCGTGAGCATGGACCTGGATCGGGCTGATTGAAGCCTGTGGGGCGAGCTGGTTAAACCAGTCCTCCTGCCGGAGCACCTGAAGTGCCTTGATAAAGGAAGCAAGCGATGAGCCCTTACCGCCCTCCAAACGTGAGATGGTAACGGTGCTTACCCCTGCCCTGTTGGCCAGCTCTGCCTGACTTAGATTCATGCGAAGGCGCAGCGATTGAAGCTGCTTGCCAAGAAAGCCTTCCCATTCCTGTGCTTTGCTGTTCATTTAGTTGCCTATCATTTCTTTTATGTTATTACTTGTATCTGCGGATATCTTATCATATTTTTTATGTTCTGGCATCTAGGCGACCCCTCCCCGGTACTGCGCGTTGTGCAAGGATCACCTCACGGAAAATCGATCCACTCTGCGCCGGGTTTTGGGTGGAGCACCAGGGTGTTTGGATACTGTGTGAGCATACTCGCGATAAAAGCTCCGGTGTTAACCTCTGAAGAAACAGGTGGGTAGGTATTGTCGTAATGGTCCAGCAAAACCGCTTTTGGTTGCAACCGCTCAATGATGGTAAGCGCGTATCGGCTCATGTCTGAGCGACCTTGAAACGGCATCACGAGCAGGTCTGCTCCTTTTGGGTATTCCGTGTTGCTGTCGAGGTTGAGGCTCCCCATGAGGAGTATCGTCTTCTTTGCTGCTTTTATGTTGTAGACCACCGTTTCTTTGGCCTCCTTGAATCCCCTTCCTGCCTTAAGCAGGTCTCTGAGGTTTTTTTGATAGCGCAAAACCCGTGGGCTCAAAAGGGTCCGCGCCAGCAACCTTGCATCAAAGACAATATGCCTGCCTTTGAGCACATTTACGGTAAACGACCCCTTGTTCAGAACACTGCCGGGGGCAATTCTTTGAATACACCGCTCATCCACCCCCTTTGAAAGCAGCGCCCTGAGGGGCGCCTCGGTGCAATAGACCGTGGTGTTGCCTGAGCCTTGCGCAAGGATTTTTGGAACGTCTCGTGCGTGGTCGAGATGGCCATGCGTAATGAATATGCTCTCAACTGCTGCCAGTTGTTCTGCCGGCGGCATAAACGCTTTGCTGTGGCGCGGAAAAAACGGGTCAAACAACAGCTCTGTGCCCTCGTGCTCCATCAGTATCGTTGCCGTTCCATACCATTTGATTCTCACTTTACGCACTTCCGTTCATGCAAATTACCGTGTCCCAAAAGGGGGCATCAACACCCGTGCTCATATTAATGCTACAGGGGCTTTGCTACAATATACCTGTCCACTTTATGAGGCTCGGAGACTTGCATGGCAGCTCACATCCTGGTTGTTGAAGACGACGAGAACATCGCTCGCATGATCGAGGCAACGCTGACCATTGGAGGCTACTCGTCAAAGATCTGCGGTGACGGCCTGCAGGCAGTGGGTGAGATAAACTCCGGCCAATACGATCTGGTGCTTCTGGACATCATGCTGCCAAAGATGGACGGGTTTCAGGTCTTTGAAAGTAAGGGTGACAACACGCCGGTTATCTTCCTCACCGCCATGGGCGACGTGCCCAACAAGGTCAGAGGACTCAGGATGGGCGCGGAAGACTACATCGTTAAGCCCTTTGAGGCAGTTGAGCTTTTGGCTCGCATCGAGGTGGCCCTCAGACGCACCCACCGGGAAAACACCACCCTCAGCTATCAGGAGATCCTCATCGAAACCGACAAGCATGAGGTAACCCTCAATGGCAAGCCGGTCATGCTCACCCCCAAGGAGTTTGACCTTCTGGTGTTTTTTGTGAGTAATATCGACATTGCCCTGACGCGTGAGCATCTACTCTCCCAGGTCTGGGGCTATAGCTTTAGCGGCGAGACCCGTACCGTTGATACCCATGTTCAGCAACTGCGCAAAAAACTCATCTTGCACGATGCGCTGGTCACCATCCCGCGGCTCGGCTACCGGCTCGAAAGCCGCAGGAATCTTTGAAGCTCTGGCAAAAGATATTCCTCTTTACCCTGACCCTAGTGATCATTGTGGTCAATGCCTCGTCACTGGCGCTGCTCTCAAACAATCATCGCCTCGCCATTGAGCGCGAGCAGCAAAACGCTCTGGCAAGACACAACTACCTGGATCTTGAGATCAGGAATAAGGTCAGCTATTCCAAGGTCGTCGAACGCAAGTTTGCTCTGACCGAAGCAGAGTCCCTGCAGATAGCCATCAATGTGCTGGAGCAGCAGCAGGGAGACGCCGGCATGGGCGTGGCGCTCTACAAAGATCGTCTGCCCATCTCCTTTGCCAATGAGGCAGACATTGGCACTGCCGTCGATTTGCTCAATGAGCCCGACTATAGCTCGGTCATTGAGGAGTCAGGCAACAAGACCCTGCTTTACATCGTCTCCACTATCGAACTCAGCGATCGGCCCTACCAATTGGTCACCACGTATGACATCAGCTCAACCTATGAGTTGTTTCGCAAAGACTTTGACCAGATACGCGTCATCGGTATCATCTCTGCGCTCCTTGTGTCCGGGATACTGCTTTTGCTGGTGCGCGGCCTCCTTAACCCTTTGCGCAATCTCAGTAGCACTACCGGCCTCATTGCCAGCGGCGACCTGGACAAACGCGCCACCGTTAAGGGGCATGATGAGGTTGCCGAGGTAGCTCGCAGCTTTAACACGATGGCTGATTCCATTGAGAGCAACGTAACGGCGCTGGAGGGCCTGGCAGAATCGCGGAGGGTCTTTATCTCCAATCTTGCCCACGAGATGAAGACGCCCCTCACTTCGATACTGGGTTTTGCCGACCTTCTCAGGGTCAAACGCGAGGTGTCGGAGTCCGAACGCATCGAATATGCCAGTGTCATCGTCAGTGAGACCAAGCGCTTGCAGGAGCTCTCCGGCAAGCTGATGGAGCTTTTGTTTGTGGGTAATCTCGAGACTTCTCCCGTGGTGGTTGCGGTAAAGGATTTTGCTGCAGAGCTCACCACGGTTTTAGAGCCTATCGTTGCCAATCATTCCCTTGAGCTGAGATGCGAGCTGCCGGGCAAGCCGGTATTCATAAGGATTGACAAGGAGATGATGAAGTCTTTTATCTTTAACCTTGTTGACAACAGCATCAAAGCGTCAAGCCCCCAGCACGTTATCAGGCTCATCTTTGAGGAGGTCAGCGCGAGCGCCGAAGAAGCGGGCTTAGTTGCTGCGGAAAGCGACACTGCTCTTGAAGCGAATGAGGGCGGGCCTTTTGAGGGCAGCTCTGCTGAGGGAGGGCCTTTTGAGGGCGACCCCGCCGAGGTACTTGAACTGGTAAAGATCACAGTGGTTGACGAAGGCATCGGTATCCCCTCCGAGGAGATTGCGCTCATTGTGGAGCCGTTTTACATGCTCGACAAGGCTCGCACGCGCAAGCACGGCGGCGCGGGCCTTGGCCTGGCGCTCTGCTCTGAAATCGCCCGCGCCCACGGCTCAAAGCTTATAATCAAGAGCATAGAGGGACGAGGTACGGCTATAAGCGTTCTGCTCAAAAAGGAGAAGGGCGCATGAGTAATTCCGTCAAGAAGAAAAACTCGTGGAAGCGGGTATCGAGCAACGAAAAGCCCGACGCCCGGGAGGTGAGCCCCAGCACGCTTGCCAATGCGCTCACGGTGCTGCTCACCGTAATCATCATTGCCGGCGGCTTTATGCTGCCCACGCTGACCTTTCCTCTCCTCGATTCTTACAGCAACCGGTCGATTCAGCTGACGAGCCCCTCTGACGACATGATCTCCGGCCACATCTTTGAAGAGCCGGTGACGCTTTACCCCTGGAATATCTATGATGAGGCGCGGACGCGAAAACTCACCGTGGTTGAAATGGCCCAGCTCGATCAAAGTGGGGTTATCGACCTCCTGATTAGCACGATGCAGCATCACAGCATTGCGCTTGGCTATCGATACGAGGTTTATCAGGAACGTATCCTCAGCAGTTTTCATTGGCTTGAGCCCGTGAGCGCCTCGGACGCCGGCTGCTTTGTAATGGTAGAGGCAGATATTGATTTTGACGGAAACCCCGATGCCAGTTGTGCCGTTGACCTCAATGGCAATCTCATATCGCTGCTCTTTGTTTCAGATACCTGGGGTGCTCTGCGGCTTACCGACCCCATCGCCGTGCCCCCGGAACAAGCTCAGGTGAATGCTGAGGGGTCAGGCAATGCACCCACGAGTAGCCCTGCCGGTGAAACTCCTGCGCTACAGAACCTGCCTTCGGCCCCCAATGGGTCGCCCGTAGATTATCTGCCGCTGCAAGAAGACGAGAGCATCTGGCTGTTTTCTTATGTGCTCTCGCGCGAGGCGCTTATTGCGGGGCAGAGCGATGTTTACTATACGTTTAGACAGCTTGATCTGTACTATGAGGAGCGCTTTGCCTACCCCTACATCAACTTAATCCCTGCGCCGCCGGACTACGTAGAGACCCTGCCAAATATCGAGCCCATTGCCATTACCTATGACAACCTGAGTACCGACAATTACCTCCACAAGATCTACGACTTTGCAAACGGCACAAGACTGATTTTGTACATCAACCCCCTCACGCAAAACTGCGATGGCTTTAACCTCGCTATTTCAACGGTTTTTACAACTTCATGACATCTGTCTGACTGTATGCCGATAGCAGGCGTGTACTATGGGGTTTGTGGGAAAGAAACAAAGGGTTTGTTCCTTGTTTAGACGTCGAGCCGGAAGGTAATGTATTCCCTGGATGTTTCTCCCTCCTGTTTATACATCCCCTTCTCCTTCTCTCCTACCTTTCTGCTCGACTTCTCTCACTCAAGACTTCTGCTTTGTTTTTGTCTAATGCTATAGCTACTCGGCTAGATAGAGCGGCTCCGTACCCCGCCACCCACAGGAAAAGGAGCCGCTTTGCATGTTCTGACAAAAGGGGACGCGAGCCATAATGGGGACGGTTCTTTTATGGTTTGGATAGGCAAGTGGAGACGTTGACAGGTCAACTTCCGTAGTAGGCAACCAGAAGATCCACGCAGGCGCCGTAACTTCTCATGCCCAACACCTGGCCCTGATTATGGAGAAACCCTGTATAGGCCAGCTCACTGATCTCGGCAGTTTTGGAGTCGTATTGCGCCCAGTATTTGTTGTTGGCGGCAAGGTCTCTTTGAGCGTTTTCTCCCAGATAAGAAGCTGCCTCTACCCAATCCTCATAGCTCGCCTCGTAGAGGGCGTTTGCCAGATGGATATAGGCAAGGAGTGCGCCACTGTAGACATAGTTGATGTCATCGCTTTGCAGGCACACCAGTACGGCGGTAAAGTTAGCGTCCTGCTCCCGGGTAACCCCGCGTTGATGCGCCAGTTCGTGCGCGGTGGCAGAAGGAATGAAGCAATCCGGCGAGAGAACATTGATGTTTGCTTCGCCCGTAAAGGGAAAGAAACCGCCGGTAAAGTTCATCTCACTCATTACGCTTGAAAAGACCAGGGCTTTTGGCCTAACCTCGGGCCCCTCCAGAAAGCTGAACTCTCCGGGCAGGCCGGTGTAGAGCGCCGGAGCCTCGCGGAGCGTTTTTTGGATATCGCAGCTGTACACCCCGTTTTCGTTGCGACTGACGCCCTCTCCTGCTGCATTGGCTGCCTCGGCAAAGCTGATGGTGACCTCTTTAAGCTGCTCAACACTCAGTGGCTCGGTCTTGATGCCGCTGAGCTCGGTGTACGTGTAGGAGTAAAACCCGATGCCCCAGAGCCAACAGACAAGGGCATAGACCATCAGCGCACCGGCGCCAAGAGAGATGAGCGCGCCATAGATACGGAGCAGTTTTTGCGGCTGGCAAATCACCCTGACAATGACAACAACCAGGTATATCAGAACACCAACTACCACCAGAGCGCACAACCACTCCGCAACCGAAAAGGGAAAGAGCCCAAAAAACCCGCCGGACAAACGGTGCCAGGGTCGCGTGAGGTGAGTCATAACGTAATCAGCTGCAGCGCGCTCGTTTCTCAGGAGATAGTAGGCGCCAAGCAAGGCAGCCGCCCCCGCAAGCACAAGGTGTCTGCCGATAAACCGCCTCAGGGGATTCTTGCGGGCTTCCCGGCATTTTTCGCTCTCTAAGTCCATGCCCGGCTAGGCACTGACTTTTAACAGGCCGACTGCTTCAACCAGCAGGTCATCGAATTCTTTGCGAGCAAAGAGCTTGAGTGATTCCTCGCTGAGTTGCCCCTCTTTGTGTTCATACCTGAGCTTTTCTTTTTCCATCAGGGCGCTTTTTATCTTTTCGGTACTGATGATGGCGGCGTAGCGCTTTGTTTCAAACTCCCAGAACCGGTCCTGGCCAAATTCGCTGACTTTTTCGTTGAAGACTGCCGAGCCCTCCATGCTGCTTTTGAATTTTGCTATGCGCTCATGCACCTCCTGCGGCAGCGCAACCACCCCTTTGATCTCTCCTAAACAAAACACTGCCCTCAATTGAACGATCTGGGTAATGATGGTTTCTCTCGCGGGCGGGGTGATGTCTTCGGTTCCCTGCAGCGCTAAGATCAGATTGTGCCTGAAATGCTCGTAGTCAATCTCTGCCTGCGAAACTTCTACCCCGTCTATGGTGAGATGAATATCAGTGCTCATGATCACACCCGCCTTTTTGCTGATAGATTGAGTGATAGATATCTTCGAGGGTTATCTCTAGTATCTCCATGTCCCCCAGCTGCTCAAAGGAGCTGATCTTATCGATGACCTCCAGCTTGTTTTCGTAGGAACACGATACAACCTGCCAGCCTTTTTCGCTGGTGATTGGATAATCGAGCCTAGCCTTGAGCTCGTCTGCACTCACCTCCGGCTCAAAGAAAGCCTTGACCCTGACCTTGTTTGCCCCGCCCCTCTTGAGCTCTTTGACGCTGCCGAGGGCGATGAGGTCGCCCTCCCGCATGATGCCAACGCGATCAACCAGCTCTTCCACTTCGCTCAAGATGTGCGAGGTAAAGATGATCGTCTTGCCGCTCTCGTTGAGCTGATTGATGATTTTTTTGCTCTTGATTACCCAGAGGGGATCCAGGCCGGAGGTGGGCTCATCGAGTATCAGCAGCGGTGAGTCCGGCAGAAGCGCGATGGCAAGGCCGAGCCTCTGGGTCATTCCCTTTGAAAAGCTGCCGACCTTTTGCTTGCCAAGTTCTGAGAGCTCTACCAGTTTGAGCAGCTCATCTACCCTGCTGTCAGGAAGCTTTTGCAGCCGGGCAAAGAAGCGCAGCGTCTCTGAGGCGCTCAAATGAGGAAACAGCGCCATGGTCTCAGGCATGTAGGAGAACTGCTTTTTGACCTCTTTTTGAAGGGGAGCGACCTCCTGCCCGTTGATTTTCATGCACCCGGCGCTGGCTTGCAGCAGACCCACGAGCATCTTGATCAGGGTTGTTTTGCCTGCCCCGTTATGACCGAGGAGGGCAAAGATCTCGCCCCGCTCGATATTGAGCGACACGTTTTTGACCACGTCTTTTTTGCCGTAGGTCTTGGTTAGGCAGGATATCTCAACGATAGGCAACGTCACTTGTGTACGCTCCTTTTAAAGAAGAATACCGACAGTACTAACGGTGCGATGATCCAGAAAACAATCCCCGCCAGCATCAAAAGCTCGCTCGAAACATTGGTGATCATTCTGGTGAGCTCGATGAGGCTCGGGCCAAAGATCGTCTCTCCGCCAAGGCTCACAATTGCCAGGATCCTTACCGCGTCCGCCGGGTTGAGCAGGATCGTGCTCACCAGAAAAACGGCCATGGACGTACCGCTGAACAGATTTGCTGCCGCCATGACCAGCAGGTCATAGACAAGGATGAAAAAGACCCAGACTATCGCACTGACGATGAGCGCGGTGATCCGCTTTTTTACGAGCACCGAAACCAGCAGGGATATGCTCAAAAACGCCAGAGCGAGCAGGATGGTAAGACCAACGAAAATGAGGTAGGCCTGTGCGTCAACCGCTGACACGTTAAAGGCAACGACCATTCCCATGAGGCCAAAGCCCACAACGATGGTAACGATGAGCGCGGCAGCTATCCCCAGATACTTGCCGAGGATCAGCTCAAGGGCGCTGATTGGCTTTGACAGCATCAAATCCATCGTGCCCAGCTCTCTCTCGCTTGAGATTGAGGTGCCACCCAGCAAAAGCGTGATCATCGGAATGAGCAGCAAAACCAGATTGAGCAGGCTCGCGGTGGTTTTATTGAAGCTCTCAAAGCCCATGGTGGTGCTGTTGAAGATTCCCAGATAGATAATCGAAAAAGACAGGGCGATAAAGACCGCCAGAAAGGCATAGAACCACCGGTTGCGCAGAGAGTCCAGTATCTCTTTGCCTATCAGTATTTTGATCGTGTGCAGATTCATTAGCCTGTCGCTGTCTCTATCGCTGTCTCTATCGCGGTTTTACAACTGCTTAATGCAGCATCATCTCGCTGCCCATGGGGCCATTATCGTCAGTAGACATCATCTCTCTACGCATCTTCATGGTGTCCATAACATCTGCCCAGCTCACCTCTTCGCCGGTGTACTCCGCGAGGAAGGCATCCAGGCTGCTCTTGTCTGCAAAGGCAACGAATCCTGAATTCATCGGGGTCATCACTTTTTCTGATGAGGCAAAAAGTGCCGTTTCGGTGCTGACCCACTCCAGTGAATAGAAGTCCCTGACGTAGCAGGTTCCCTCGAGGGCTATACCCTTTACGATATAGACTGCCATACAGGCGATGTCGTCGAATTTGTCCACGGTTTTGGCATCGACAACAATCTGAGCAGCAAACTGATTGTCCATGACCGTCATGGAGCAGTTAGCGCAGACGTCTACCTTCTCGTCTATGGGTTTGGGCGCAAGACCCGCTCCTCCCACGCAGCCTGTCAGAGCCACCACAAACAGCAACACCGCCACAAAAGAAATACGTTTTTTCATAGTAACTTCCCTTTCTTCACTCGCCTTGATACCACTTTATACCAGTAACAATTCTCTCACTTCTTAAAACTTCTCGACACGGTTCTCATAAAACCAACGCCCAGCAAAACGGCACACAGCGACACCGCAAAGGTAACTACGCCCGCTGCGGTGCTCTTTTGCGAGACGATCTTCTCCAGCAGGTCCGTGTTTCCGTCGTGCATCAAAGGAAACTCATCAACGATCTCTGCCCGTTTGACAACCGGAAACATCGCGTCAACCGTTTTGAGCAGATTGGCGGTGGGACTCTCGGAAAACAGCCTCATAAAGGGAAACTCATACATCGAGTACTCAAAGGCCGAGCCGGAGCGATAGGCGGTATCCCCTACCCCGTCTTTTTGGGTGTCAATACCGGAGTAATCGCTCCAATAGTTTCCTCTGCCCTCGTGCGACCAAAAATCATTGGTTCTGATCTCATTGACCGAGACCTGCTGAAAATTGTCGAGAAAACTGTTGTCGGTAAAAACGTTTTCCCAGTTGCTCCCCAGCATCTCCATGCCAATGTCGTTTTGCATCATCGTGTTGTTTTTGAAATACAATCGGTTAGACAGGTCTGAGTACACCCCGATGTTGTTTTTAAAGAACAGGTTGTTCTCAATGACCCCGTCGGATACCAGCTGAAAAAACAGGCCAAAGCAGCGCGGCCCCGTGTTCTCGGCAAACACGTTGTGGTCCAAGGTTATGTTCAGTGAAAACATTATCGCTGCTCCTGAAACATTGTGGCCTAAATAGTTGTACCGAAAGACATTGTCGTCCGAAGACATGTAGTGCAGACCGTAGCGCACAAAGGTAACGCAGCTATTGGAAACCGTTGTTTTGTCGCATTGATCAAAATAAATCCCGTCCCGGGTAGCCGTTATCACATTGCCGTCAGCAAGATTATTTCTCGTGTTAAAAAAATGGATCCCGTTTCCTCGTTTGGAGAATTGCTCCTCTTCAAACCCGGTAATGCTGTTGTCTTTAAGCAAAACGTTTTCGCACTCGCTCACGTAAATGCCAAAGAGCACGTCTTGGAGCTTGTTGTCGATAACCTCAGAGTTGCTGGCTCCTTCTATCAGGATTCCCGCATCGTTATCCAGGTAATTACGGCCACTCGAGCAGATGGTAAAGCCTTTGATAACGACCCTGGCATCGCGCGCCTCAACAACGTGCCTGGTGTAGCTGCCATTAATGACCGCCTGATGCCTCTCGACCGACTCAAGGGTGACCGCTTTATTGATGAGCAGGTTCTCTGTGTATACGCCCGGGGCTACCCTGATGACATCCCCGTCCTGTGCGGCATCGAGCGCAGAGCTAATCGTCGCAAACGGCTTGTCCTGACCAACTTCCAGCTCTGCAGCAGACGCTGAGGCGGCAGGTATGAGAATGAACAGCAGGGCAAATATCAGGCACGTTTTCTTGCCCACAGCTTATCACCCCAAGTGCCGACAAACACAAAGACTGCACTTGCAACGAGGAAGAAAAATCCTATGCGAAACGAGCTGTAGGTGGTGAAATTGGCCAGATGGTTTTCGCCGATCATCGGCGGTACAAAAGGTGGAACGATGATAGGCGCATCAGGAGCCAGGTTTGACCCAAAGGTCTGGAGCCAGTGATACATGTCATAGAGTCCTACTGCGGCACCAACGACAAACAGGGCGCAGGCAATGTAGGCAAGTTTTCGCGACCCGAGGAGCGCTACGGCAACAATGAGCGCTGCCATACCCCAGATAATGTACTTAATATACTGGAGCTCCGGAAAGCCTGCTTCGCTGATTTTGTCCATGCCGATGTAGTGATTCAAAGCATTGAGGTTTACGATGTCATACTCGCCCTGACCTGCCAGTTTATCGGGGTACACGATGATTGACAGACCCTCCGGATACTGCGGTGCTAACAGATCCAGCCCCCACCAGGGCAAAAAGGACGACACGAGCAACAGGATTGCTCCCCCTATCAAGAGGCCTCTGCTCGCAGTTGGAAACTTCTTCTTGTGCCTGGGCTGAACTTTTTTCTTCCCGGGATCTGACGATTCCTGCGCCTGCGCGCTGCCGCCTTGAGCTTCGTTGGAAAGTGATACTGCACTCATAGTTGTGTCCCCGTCTCTCTCTTGGTTGCACAGTCAAACAAAGGGGGTGCGGGAAAAGTCACCAACTCGTCCGCACCCCCCAGTATACTGGAAATTACTTAGGCTTAACTAAGAGATAGCCCTGCATCTCCTGATGGAGTGCCGAACAGAAGTTAGAGCAAAAGTACGGAAATACTCCGGCTTTGTTGGCCGTGAACTTAACCGTACTGGTTTGCCCGGGTTGTACCTCAAAGTTAACATTGTGGAGATTGATAGCAAACCCGTGGGTAATATCCTGATCGAGGTCGATGTTGGTGAGGTGGATGGTGACGTTGTCGCCTTGGTTGACCTGAACCACGTCGGGCAGGAAGCGCGAACGTACGGCAAGGGCGTACACGGTTACGTCGCTGCCATTTCTCTCGATTCTTGCCTCTTCTTCACTCCAGATAGAATCGGGATTGCTCGGATCCTTAGGAATGACGAAGATCGTCTTGATCTTGTCGGCTTTGATCGTCTGAGCATAGTGGGGCTCAGGATCGATAGGCGCCTCGTTGATGACGGCCATCTTGTCGCTGGCAAGGTCGACGAGCTGCATGTTCTCAGGATGCGAGGGGCCCACCGGCAGGTGACGGTCTGTTGAGAGCTTGTTTAAAGCAACGAGATATTTGCCGTCGGGGCTGACGGTGTCGCCCTCAGCGGCGGTGCTGTGTCCCGGGCTGTACTGAACCGCAACGGTGTCGACAACTTTCCACTCGCCTATCTTCCACTTGGCAACGGTGCTGTCGACAAACAGGGTCGTATAGGCCCAACCATCAAGACCAAACTGGGTGTGCAGGGGCCCGAGACCCGCTTCGACCTCGGCCTCAAGTACGGACTCATAGTTCAAAATCGGAATGCCGCGCTTGGTTTCCAGATAGTCTTTTGCGTCAATAGCCTTGAGCATTTTCTCAAAGCTGAATACGCTGCAGATTGGAGCCAGCTTGCCGTTGGTGATGAAGTATTTGCCGTCAGGGGTCACGTCAACGCCGTGCGGGCTTTTGGCCGCCGGAATTGCGTACACAACGCCCTCGGTTTTTTCGGGATCAATCACTTTTTGGCCGTTGATCTCGGTATACTTGCCGTCAGCTACAGCCTGTTCAGCGGCCTTCCAGTTGATGCACATACAATAGTCGGTCTCGTTTTTGGAGGCATTGACCTCAAGCAGCGTGCTGGCTTCTTCGGAGTTGTAGGTTGACATAAACGCCCAGCCTTCCGAGGGACCCTTGCCCGCGTCTGAGAGATCGTAGTTCCAGGGCGGAAGCTTGATCTGCCAGGCCGGCGTCATAAAACCGGTGGCCTGATCAATAGCAATGGCCTGCATGACGCCATCGTACTTAGCGCTGTATTGATCCAGTTCGTAGTAGGCACCGTCCATCGGAACCGAGAATCTCGTACCCATCATAAAGTACTCTGTGTTGGGGGTGACAAATACAGCGGAGTGGGGTCCCATGAGATTGGGGATCGGTCCGACGATCTGCTTGGTCTGGAAGGTTGTGAGGTCAATCATCGCGGCACGGTTGTTTGCGTTGTCGTTGGCAAACAGGAACCGTCCGTCGTAATCGCCCTTTGTTTCGCTTAGTGAAGGGTGGTGCAGGTCTCCCCAGGTAAAGTCACCCATCATCGCTTTGGTGTGCTCATCAAATCCGTAGCCTGTTGCTGAGTCTTGAGAAAACACCGGAATGGTACGAATGCGCCTGAGTGACGGAACTCCTATGACAAATATCTGCCCGGAGTGACCACCTGAGGCAAACATGTAGTACTCGTCGTGTTCTCCGGGTGGCACAAAGAGTCTGACGTCACCTGCAGCAACGCTTGGTGTTCCAGCTGGCGTGCATCCTGCCAGCCCTGCCGCCGTAGCAGCAGCAATGGTCCCGCCTCCCATAATGAATGATCTTCTCGACAGTTCTTTCATAGTTTGTCCCTCTCTCTTAATACTCTCTAACTGTTATAACCTTTCAAAATTTCGATTACCTCTTGCTTCTCAGTATCTGAAAGTGGTGAGTTGCCCAGGATCACTGACATGGTCCCTTCCGGCTTGTCCATGAACTCTTCGAGCGTGAGCCCAAAGCGCTTATTAACCTCCGTGTAGGCACCTGCCAGATCAGGCCCGGTTCCGTTGCCCTTTAAGCCCAACGGGCTTATGTCGTGGCATTTCATACAGTTGCGCTTAACCAGGATGTTGGTTTCTTCGCTGTTTGTTGCGTTGTTGTCGTTGTTGGCGTTGTTGTCGTTGTCGTTTGCCGCCTGTTGAGTGTTTGCCTGCGCGTCGTCAGTACTGTTGGAGGCCGCGCAGCCGGCTATCTGGCCTACTGCTCCCAGACTCAAAATAACCACGACAATAAAAAGTAGGCCTTTGTGTAAGAGATTCTTCAAGTTTACCCTCCTTAGGTTTGTAGGAATCATCCCGTTCCTTTCCGCTTTGCAGTTTTGCTGTTCTGCGCGTCCGGCAAAGCCGGATGTTGCAGAATTCACCACTGTTTCTCTCCCTGGTTCCCGCGCTTTGAGATAGTCTCTGCTTTCTTTAAAGCACAGGAGTACACAGTCATAATTCTATCGCCGACGGTAACAGTAAAGCAACGACTCCGCCCGAATAATGAATTAACTTAGTCTTATAAACATTAAAAAAGAATTACATTTACGGCATTTACCTCGTTTTACCCTGTTTTCTCTGGTAGTCTTGTTGCATCATCTAAGAGTGAACCTTGCGGGTCAGTAAACGCGAAGTAAACACGAGGGTCAGTCAGTAAGAGGGTCAGTGAACATGAAGGTTAAAGAGCCCAAGCCTTTCAAATTCAGTATCCGACTTAAGCTTGCTGTTTTTGTTGGGGCGCTTATTGCTGCGTTGATGACCGGGGACGCTCTGTGGACTGCCTCACTCCAACAACAACAATCAGAATTCGAAGCGCACGAAAAGGCCGAGGTGCTCGCGGGAGAAATGCGCGCGGTGTGGGATTTTCTCGACATAAACCAAAACATCGTCAATCGCACGCTGGACGGGGCGATTCGCTCAAAAACGCTGGTATGCGTTGTTGCAGCAAAATCGATTAGCTACCTCTTTGCGGAGGACACCGACTACACGATTCGCTTTGTCAATCAAACACCGCGCGAAGTTGTGGGCACGCCTGACGCCTTTGAAGAGCGGGCTTTTGCCGCGTTCATAGCTGACGGCAAGCTGGAGGCCTATTCTGAAGTCGAGATAAACGAGCAGGGCGAGCGCGTCTTTCGCTATGCCGAACCCCTGTATGTCACCACGATGTGCCTGGAGTGCCACGGGGACCCGGCAGGAGAACTCGACCAGTACGGCTATGAAAAAGAGGGCATGCACATCGGGGATATCGGAGGGGCGCTCTCTATCATTGAGCCCATGAATATCTACCGGGAAGGCATGCAGCGCAGCGTTATGCAGCAGTTGATCATGGTGTTGATTATGTTTGTCCTTGCCAGTATAGGCATCTATTATGCGGTAAACCGGCTGGTCTTGCGCCCCATCGAAAAGCTCGAGCATGCTGCAAAGAAAATCGGTGGCGGAGAATTCAAATACACGCTCAACATCAAGAATTTTGGTGGCTCAGACGAAATCACCGCTTTTGTTGAGGACTTTGACAAAATGGCCCAGCGGCTCAAGCATCTCTACCTCGACCTCGAGAGCGAGGTGGCGCTCCGCACCGAAGAGCTCTACGAGCTCAATAAGCTGCTTATTCAACAGAAGACGGAGCTCAAGGAAGCGCTTGACCGCTTAAACGAAGAAACCGCCTATAAGAGCGAGTTCTTTGCCATTATGAGCCACGAGCTCCGAACGCCTCTTACCTCGGTGCTTGCCTTTGCCCGCATCCTTCAGGCTTCGGACACCCTTGACGACAAGACCTCTCATTCGGTTGAGGAGATTGAGGTCAATGCAACGCTTCTCCTCAATATGGTCAATAACATGTTGACCCTTGCAAAAGCCGAGGCGCTCAAGAACGAACTCCTGGTTGAGCCGGTTGATTTTGTTGACCTGATTGGGTTTGTGAAGGATTCGCTTGAGCCAATAGCGCGCAACAAGGGCATCGACTTTACCGCAAAAACCAACCTGGACGTGCCGGTGACCATGGCAGACTGGGAAAAGCTCCGGCGCATCGTAGAAAACCTCGTTGACAATGCCATCAAATACACACAAACGGGCGGCGCCATCAGCATCAGCGTGCATTATGAGTGTGCTGAGGCGGCGGTACCGGGCTCTGGCGAGAGTTCTGACGAAAACGGCGCTTCTGAGTGTCCGTGCAAAGACGGCTTTGTGGTGATAGTGGTAGCCGACGATGGCATGGGAATTGCCGCAGAAGACCAGGAGACGATCTTTGATCGCTACAAACAGGGAATCCAGTCTCCTGACCGCCGCTATCGAGGCACCGGACTCGGCCTGGCGGTAGTTAAGGAGCTCACTGAGCTGCATGGTGGGACGGTCTCTTTTGAATCCACCATTAATAAAGGGAGTACCTTTACGGTGCGCATCCCCTATATCCGGGTAGATACCGAGGGCTATTATGAAGATACTACTGGTTGACGACGAAGCGAGCATCCGAAGGCTCGTAGCCAGCATGATTACCGATGCAGGCTATGAATTTTCCTATGCAGAAGATGGCATCAAGGCGCTTTCTGTCGCAGAAAAGAGCAAGCCGGATCTCATCATCCTGGATGTGATGATGCCCCAAATGGACGGATTTACCACGTGCCGCAAGTTGCGCGAAAAAGGCATCACTGCGCCCATCATCTTTCTCTCGGCAAAAGGTGACATCGTTGACAAGGGCATAGGTTTTGAGGCCGGCGGCGATGACTATCTGGTAAAACCTTTTGACCCCAGAGAGTTGCTCATGCACATTGAGGCGCATCTCCGGCGGGCTCAGATGGCACCGCACACCAAGGGGGAGCAGGCTGCTGTGCTGCGTATTGGCAGATTTATGCTGGACAGCGGCCGGTTTCGCGCTGCTAAAGACAACCAGCAGCTTATGCTCACCGTCAAAGAATTCAGGATTCTCTATACCCTTGCCAGCAACTATGGCATGGTAATCTCAAGAGAACAGCTTGTCGAGGCCGTATGGGGGAGAGAATTTGTTGGCGAGACCTCGAGCATCACCGTTTTTATCAAGAAACTGAGAGAAAAGATAGAGGACGACCCGTCGGAGCCTCAGTTCATTCAAACGGTCTGGGGTCTTGGCTATCGGTTTGAGCCGGGTGCACCGTGAGTCAAACAAGGGGGGCCGCACAGGGGAGGAGGCCGGTATCCTTGTCAGCCCAGATAATTATCTCTTTGCCACGTGCCGCTTAAGACCTCACCTGAGGCGTAGGTAAAAGTGCCCTGGCCGGAGCGGTAACCGCCCAGGAAGTTGCCGGTGTAACTCCCGTAGTAGTTTCCTGCAATATCCCTATAGGTCTGTGTGCCAAAGCCGGTTCTGGCGCCGTTGAGCCAGGCGCCCGTATACGATGACCCGTTGGTAAAGTAAATAGTTCCCTGGCCTTGCTGTATACCGTCGACCCAATCGCCGGTATACGACCAGCCTGCTGCGCTGATGTAGCTGCCTGAGCCGTTCTCGAGGTTGTTGTTCCATCCGCCGCTGTAGACCGAGCCGTCCTGGTAACGGTAGGTTCCCTGACCACTGCGCTGCCCGGCGCTCCATTCTCCTTCGTAGACCCAGCCCAGCGCACTGGTGAGCGTGCCCCATCCCTCTTCTTTTCCTTTGGCCCACTGGCCCGTATACACCGACCCGTCTGAATAGGTAAGGGTGCCCGTACCACTTCTGCTGCCTTTTTCAAAGGAGCCTTCGTACGTCCAGCCCTCCGTAGAAACAAAGACGCCGGTTCCATGGATCTCGTCATTAAAAAACTCGCCCGTGTAAACCGAGCCGTCTTTGTAGGTCAACACGCCGCTGCCCTGGCGGATACCTCTCTGCCAGTCTCCGATATAGGCCGGGAGAGCGCTCGACCCCGGCGTAAAGGTTCCCCGGCCGTCGGGCATATCATTTTTGAATGCACCCGTATAAACCGAGCCGTCCCTATAGGCAAGGGTCCCCTGACCCTGCCTGACTCCTCCGACAAAATTACCTTCGTAGACCCAGCCCTCTTTGCTGGTCAACACGCCAAAGCCGTCCCAAAGTCCGTTTTTCCAGCTTCCTTTGTAGACGGAGCCTCCCTGATAATAAAAGGATCCCTGCCCCTGCATCTCGTCTTCAGCCCATTGGCCTTCGTATCTTTCGCCGTTGGGCAAGGTATAGGTTCCTCGTCCTTCTCGCTTGCCTTCGGAAAAGGTGCCTTGATAAATCGGTCCTTCGGCATAACGCAGGATACCCTGGCCGTCATAGAGACCGTCTTTGTAGTTACCAAAGTAGAGATCGCTCGCAAAGAATTGAAAATAGGTAAAAATGCAAAGGAACACGAGGGAGACCGCTGCCACTGCCGTGCAGTATATTTGGGCTTTTTTGCGAGTTTTTAGAGGGGCTCTTTCAAGGAGAGAGCCTTTTCTGATGAGAACTACACCCGTTATTGCGATGCAGAGCACTATTATTCCGAGGGCCACAATAAAAGTAGCCAAGACAGATCCTCCCGTCTGTTTCGTGTCCCCCAGAAACAGGCACCAATCTACCATAAGTGCACTTTTTGGACGCTTCCCTAAGCATCCTTTGTGCTATTCCTGCGTGAACTATATCATAATAATGCGATTTGTGCTATTTCCTCGAGGACAATGTCCTCAAGGACGATGGTTGTTTTTAACTGAATATAGTTCAGAAAAAAGTGGTCGGGATGACAAGATTTGAACTTGCGACCTCTCGGTCCCGAACCGAGCGCTCTACCAAGCTGAGCCACATCCCGACAGTTGCTGCCTCTCCCCCTCCCCCGTGCGTTTGACCGCATTATGGACAGCTGTGCAATCCTACCACAAAGACGTGCGCTGTAAAAGTAGGAGTTGCGCTCAGGAATCTCCGAGGAAGGCGCCCGACTGTCTGGACCAGAGCCTCGCGTACTCCCCTCCCGCCTCTATGAGCTGGGCATGGGTGCCGTCTTCAACGATGCGTCCTTCGCTCAAAACGATGATGCGATCCAGCGAAGCGACCGTTGAAAGACGGTGCGCCACCACGATGGAGGTGCGGCCTTTCATGAGGTTGGCCATGGCGTCCTGAATGAGTTTTTCGCTCTCGGAGTCCAGGGCCGAGGTTGCCTCGTCCAACACAAGAAGGGGGAGGTCGGCCAGAATGGCGCGGGCTACGGCAACGCGCTGGCGCTGGCCGCCGCTGAGCTTGACACCGCGCTCGCCGGTAATCGTATCAAAGCCTTTTGGCAGCACTTCGATGAACTCCAGGGCGTTTGCCTTTTCTGCGGCAGCGCGGATTTCTTCTTCGCTTGCGTCGGGGCGGCCATACGCGATGTTCTCGCGCACCGTGCGATGAAAGAGCAGCGGTTCTTGCGGCACGTAGGCTATTTGTGAGCGCAGGCTTACCTGCTTGACGCCGGCAATGTCCTGACCGTCAATGCAAATAGAGCCTTTTTGCAGGTTGGAGAGGCGGAGCAGGAGCGTGGTGAGCGTTGTTTTGCCCGAGCCGCTCCTCCCCACGAGACCTACCCTCTGGCCAGCAGGGATATGCAGCGTAAAACCGGAGAACACCTTGGTAGTGAGCCCGTCTTCTTCCCGGTAGGCAAACTCCACGTCATTGAAGTCGATGGCCCCGGTACTCACCTTGAGCTCTGCTGCTCCCTCGATATCACTCACCAGCCTCGGCTCGTCGAGAATCGCGGTCATAGCAGCGGCCTCCCCAAAACCCCGGTAGATATTGGCAAAGGTCATGTTGAGGCGGTTGAACTGCATGCAGAGCGAATACGTATAGGTAAACGCCATAACCAGCGTACCCGCCGTGATGCCAAACCACACGCTGCCGCCGGTGATAAAGATGACCATGCAGGTCATGATGCACACGATGATAAAACTGGTGACCCCGCCGCGGAAGGTCGCTGAGCGCATGCGGCGCGAGCCCGCGGCAAATACCTCGTTGTTGACCTCGTCAAAGGTCTGGCGCTCAAAGGCCTCGCGCCCAAAGGTCTTAACCGCCAAAATGTTGGTGATGGAGTCCGAGAGCTCGCCCGAAAGGGCGTTTTGCGCCGCAGCCGTGGCAGCATTGAGCGGCAGGATCCTCTTGAAGAGCATCCAGGCCGCAATGGTATAGATGACGAGCAGCACGGCAAGCGTCAGCACATAGAGCGGCAAAGGCGCGGCGAGTATCACCAGCGTAAAGAGAGCGGTAAGGCCAATGGGAATCACCGCATAGATTAGGCTCTCTGACAAAATGGTATAACCCGTGATGAACTTTTGTGTCTGTGATACCAACGATCCACCAAAGCGGGCAGCATGAAAGGTCATGGATTGGTTTGAGAGGGTGTCAAACGTGCTGGTTGCCAGGTCATAGTTTGCAAGAACCTCCAGCTTCCACACGCTGTAGTCCTGAATCTTTGAACAGGCCTGTCCCAGCAGGTTTATGCCTATCAGGGCTATGATGTAGGGGGCATAGGCCTGCAGGACGTTTTCTTCGAGCCAGGGCGGCTCGGCGGCAAGCTTGTCAACGATCAGCCCCATGACAAAGGGATTACCAAAGGTCAAAAAGCCCACAAAGCCCAGCGTAGAGAGCAGCCCGAGGGTGAAGAACCCCCGGTGGCGGCGGGTGACCACCCAGTAATAATGCAGCGTTCGTCTCGTAATTGACGGTGTTTTTGTCTGACTCATGCGCCGGCCCTTCTCTTAGTGCTTTTTCTCGCGTCTCTCGTTGCGCTCTTACCCAGGAGTATCATCACGCTGCTTCTCAGGAGTATCATCGCACTGCTTCTCAGGAGTTTTGTCACCATGGCAACATTTTAATACTCAAATACCCCTATGGTATAATTGAACGTCTCATTTGCAATAAAAACGTTCACAGAGACAGGTTTTGATGCGGCTTTTTCCCAAGATACTCTCCCTTGCCCTGGTGGCTTGCTTAGTGCTGTTTGCTTTGCCGGGGCCGAGCGTCTGGGCGCAGGAAGAGGTCACGGCGGACACCCCCTGGCCCAACATGGATGAGCTCCAAAAACAGGTGGACGATGCTGCTCTGGAATACGAAAACGCCACAAAGCAGGTTACCGAGCTCAAGGGGCAGATTGACGAGCTTAATACTCGCATCTCAGAGGTGCAGCGCCAGCTGCCCAAAGCGCGCGAGCTCTCCGATAATGCTGCGCGGCAGTATTATCGCACGTTCTCAACGTCAAACCCGTTTTTAGAAATGATATTCGGCGCTACCTCGTTGGCTGACTTCTTTGCTACCATCGAGTATTCAACGCGTCTCAATCAGCGTTATATCGATGACATCAATGCGCTCAAAACGCTCAATACCAAGCTTGAGCAGATGCGCGCTGAGCTGGAAGAAAAGAAGGTGGCCGTAGAAAAGGAGCAGCTGCGCGCAGAGGAGGCCTTGCTCGATGCGCGGCGTGCGCAGAATATCGCCGAAGATACCGCGCGCAAGATTGCCGAGGCTACGGCGGCGGCAACGGCCGCAGCAGCGGCGGCGGCGGAGGCCGAGCAGCATACTCCTGAGCCGGCGTTGCCCCCGAGCAATCCCGAACCGGGGCTCCCTGAGGCTCCCACCGAAAAACAGGCCTTTGTGAACCTCTGGACACCGCGCATTGACGCCTATCTGGCCGGCTCACCGCTGGCAGGCTATGGATACGCCTTTGCCAACGCTGCCTATGACTATAATGTGGATCCCCGCTGGAGCCCGGCTATCGCCCACCTCGAAAGCGGCAAGGGTCAGTACTGCTTTTTGCCCCACAACGCCTGGGGCTGGGGCTCGGTGTCCTGGCCGGACTGGGAAACCGCCATCTATTCACATGTTCGCGGACTGTCGATTGGTTATGGCTACACCATCTCCGTGGCCGCAGCACAAAAGTACTGCCCGCCAAACTGGGAATACTGGTACGACTTTGTCTCTAATCAGATGACGAGAATCTAGCGCTGGAGTCTTAGAGCCCCAGAGCCTTCTTAAGTCCGGCGACCCTTCGCCTGGATACCGGCACTTTTTCTTCTTCGCCCGCGAGCGTCAACTGCAAGGTGCCGCCACTCACCGGGGATACCTCTTCGACGCAATCGAGGTTTACCAGATAGCGGCGATGTACCCTGAAGAAATTGTACGGCTCCAGCTTGGTCTCCAGCTGCGCCAGCGAAACGGTAGAAAGATAGCGGTCGTTGCTGGTATGGAGATACGAGTAATCATCCTTTGCCATGATATAGCGAATCTTATCGGTGGACACCAGGAGCTTTTTGCCGCCCTTTTCAACGGGTATACGCTCCATCTGTACACCTTTTGAGTTTGAGGAGAGGTGTTTTTTGACCTTGCTCAGGGCTTTTTGGAGTCGCTCGGTGGCAACCGGTTTTAAGAGATAGTCGATAGCGTTGACGTCAAAGGCTTTGACGGCATGCTCGCTGTGGGCCGTTACAAAGATCACAGCAGGTGGATACTTAAGGTGTCCCAGTGCTTCTGCAAGCTGCAAGCCGGTAGCGCCGGGCATTTGGATATCCAAAAACATCAGGTCGCCACCATGCTCTTTGAGGCGTTCGATGGCTTCTCTGATGTTGCTGGCTTCAGCAACCACCTCGACCTGTCCGGTTTCTTCTAAAAGGTAATGCAATTCGCTTCTGGCAGGAGCTTCATCGTCAACTATTATCGCTCTGATCATCCGTGACCACCTTACTTAGATTCCTTGATCCCAGGTTCAGGATTATTCTCGTTCCCACATTGACCTTAGATTGTACCTCAAGCCCCGCGTTAATGCCAAAGAAGCCCACTAAACGCTCCGCAACATTCTTGAGTGCTACGCCGGCGTGCTCGCTATTATCTTTGTTGAGGGCCAGTTTTTGCATGGCTTCAGGCATGCCGACGCCGTTGTCCTCCACAATGATGACCACCTGCCCGTTTACGATACTTCCCCTGATGTTGATGCGCAGAGGCTCGTGCCCGCGCCGTCCGTGCGCCACGGCGTTTTCTACCAGCGGCTGGATGATAAAGGCCGGTGCCTCGATGGCCAGCAGTTCCTCGTCCACATCTACCTTGCAGATGATTGAATCGGCGCCAAAACGGGCCTTCTCAAACCCCAGATAGCGCAGCGTCTGGGTTATTTCCCAGTCGAGCGTGGCTTCTTCCATCGAGCCCTCGAGGGTCTGGCGATAAAACGTGGCAAACTCCCTGAGGAGAATGCGGGCATGGCTGGGATCGGTGCGAATCAGCGCGGCTATCGTATTGATGGTGTTATAGAGAAAATGCGGGTTTATCTGAGCCTGCAGCGCCTTGAGGTTCATCTTTGCAGCCAGGTCTCGCTGGTATTCCAACTCAGCCAAGCGCAACTGCATATCCAGCAGGCCTCCGAGCCCCTCGGCCATGGCAAGCTGATTGGCATCGATTTGCTGGGGCGACCGATAGTAAAACTTAAGAACACCCACCGGGCCGTCATGTTGCATAAGCGGTACACAGATTGCCGCGTGCATGGTCTCAAGCGTATGAGCCGGGCCTATTTCTTCGTATGAGCGAGCAATCTGAACCTTGCCCTCCTCAAGGGCCCGATAGGTGGCGGCAGTGCGGATGGGTGAGCCAATGAGGTGCGAGCTCATCTCGCGTCCAAAGTAGCCGAGGATCTTCTCCCGGTCGGTAATGGACACCGCGCTGGCGTCGGTAGCGGGAATAAGCAGCTTGCAGACTTCCTGAGCACTCTCTTCGTTCAGGCCCTTTTGCATATGGGGCAGGGTCTGCGCCGCCAGCTTGAGTGTGCGCTCGCTTTGACGGGCGCGGAGACGATCGGGGCTGATGTTTACTTTGATCAAAAGCAGGAGCAGGCAGAACACAGCCAGAACACACAGGGCTGCAATGATGAAGTCAAGGCTGGAAAGCAGCGCAAAAACGGTGACTACCAGCAACATTGCAGTGACACCGATAATGAGCACTTCTACCAGCGAAAGAGTTCTTTTCATTCCTTCATTCTATCATGTTCACCTTGAGGGTTAACCACTGCTCGCTTATTACCTGCGCCTCGCTTCTGATAAACTGTTGTGCATGCGAACCACGAACATTGCCCAGGCCGGAGTTATCGCTGCTCTCTATGCGGCGCTGACCCTTTTGACCCTTACGTTCTTAGGCGGCCTTGCCTTTGGCCCCGTGCAATTGAGAATCTCTGAAGCGGTCTGCATTCTGGCTCTGTTCACCCGCAACGCTATTCCGGGACTGACCATCGGCTGCATACTGGCAAACCTCATTGGCATCGCGCTCACCGGAAGCGGCGCGCTGGGGCTGTTGGACGTTGTGGGCGGTTCGGCCGCTACCTTTCTGGGAGCCTGGTGGTGCTGGCGCATGCGCGCCCGCGTTGGCCTGGCCCTGCTGGGCCCCGTCGTGGCAAACGCTCTGATTATCGCGGCCTATCTGCCGCTGCTCCTGGCAGCAATCGGTCTGTACACCATCCCCTTTACCGATATCTCGCTCACCGGGAGCTACCCCCTCATGTATCTGTTTGGGGTAGCGTCAATAGGTATTGGTGAAGCCGCCGTTGTTTACGGCCTGGGGCTTCCGCTCTATGCAGGCCTCAAACGAACGGCTCTGTTCGCTGTTCCTTAGCCGCCGTGCTCCTCGGGAGGACGGGTCTCGGCTGCCTCAGCGCCCTGCTCATCAACGGCACGGATCACCGCGCGGCGTATCTTGTTGTTGATGGTTTTGGGCAGCCCCTCCACATAGTCGATGATACGCGGGTATTTATACGGAGCGGTTTTCTTTTTCATGAAGGTCTGGATGTCTTTGGTGAGCTCTGCCGTACCCTCATAACCGGGCTGCAGCACGATAGTAGCCTTGATGGATTTGCCCCGCGTCTCGTCGGGCACACCCGTCACGGCACATTCAAGCACCGCCGGATGCGTGTGCAGCACGCTTTCGATCTCAAAGGGGCTGACCCTATAGCCGCTTGACTTGATTACGTCGTCATTGCGGCCCACATAAAAGATGTAGCCGTCCTCGTCGCGCCAGGCCGTGTCGCCGGAATGGTACCAGCCGTCATGGATGGCAACCGCGGTTTTTTCGGGGTCGCGATAGTACTCGAGCATGACTCCCGGCGGGCGATTATCAAGGTTGTATTCTATGCAGATCTCGCCGGTCTGGCCCACCTTGCACTCGTTGCCGTCCTCGTCGAGGATGCGGGTGTTGTAAAGCGGCAGAGGGCGGCCCATGCTGCCAAGCTTGGGGGTCATGCCGGGCATATTGCCAATGGTGAGCGGGGTCTCGGTCTGTCCAAAACCGTCCATGAGCGTGATGCCGGTGAGCTCCTTCCAGCTTTCAAGCAGGTCAGGGTTGAGCGCCTCGCCGGCGCAAACGCAATACTCCAGCGAAGAGAGCTTATAGTTTTCTTTAGGCCCGTTTAAAAACATCCTGAACATCGTGGGAGGACAACAGAGCGTAGATATCTGGTACTTGTCTACCAGGTCCATTAATTCCTCAGCATCAAAGCGGTTGTAGTCATAGGTGAGCACGCAGGCTTCCATGAGAAACTGCCCGTAGAGTTTGCCCCATACGGCCTTGCCCCAGCCAGTGTCGGCAATGGTAAAGTGCACTCCCCCGTCGCTCTTGACGTTTTGCCAGTGCTTGGCGGTGTTGAGGTGCCCGAGCGAATAGCGCGAATCGTGCAGCGCCAACTTGGGGTTGCCCGAGGTGCCGGAGGTAAAGTAGGCAATCATCGGGTCGGCGACTTTAGTGGCCACGCGCTCCCACTCAGGGCTCGCCTGCCAGACGCTTGAATTGAAGTCTACCCAGCCCTCCCGGTTGGTGGTGAGCACGCAAAGGTTTTCGTCGCCGGAAACTGCCTCGCCAAAACCAAGCTCTTCTGTCTCGCTGAGGTCAGGCAGCCCGGGGGTCAGCCCGCCGCCGCCGCCGTTTACCAGGATGCGCGACCTGAGTGTGGGCATCCCCGGTAGCGCGTTGTCGATGATCTGGGCGATGTCGCCCACATTGGTGGCGACGATGGTCTTGACGCCCGCCTGATTGACGCGGTATTCCAGATCATGCTCTTTGAGCATGAAGGTTGCCGGCACCAGCACGGCGCCGATTTTGTGCAGGGCCAGAGCGGTAAACCAGAATTGGTAATGACGACGCAGAATCACCAGCACCATGTCGCCCTTCTCAACTCCCTGGGCTTGCAGGAAGTTGGCGGTCTTATCGCTCCAGTACTTGAGGTCGCCAAAGGTAAAGCGGTGCTCCTCGCCCTCGGGATTGCACCAGATCATTGCCGGTCGCTCGGGCTCGGTGCTGGCAATGTCGTCAACCACGTCATAGGCAAAGTTGTAGTCCTCCGGGCAATGCACGGAGAATTCTGTGAGCACGCCGTCCGGGCCGTATTGCTCCTTTACGTACCTGAGGTTTATGTTTCGCATGATGATGCCTTTCTTTGCTGCTCGCCCCGTTCTCAGGGCTTAAGTCAGATGCTCTTGTTTATGTCTTGCCGGTATTACTGATTGTCGGAGGCGGTCCGAAAAAGAAGTGGGTGATAGATACGGGCGCGGGACTGTGTCGGGAACCCTGCTTAAAGCTGCTCCCGTCAGCCAACCACGCCTAGCTAATCTGCAAACCCGGCTTGAGCACAAGGGCTAAAAAGACGCACGGCTCGCCGCCGGTGGCAACCATGCCGTGACCACGGCTTGAGTCGTAGTAAACCAGGTCTCCTGCTCCCAGCTCCTCAACATGGTCTTCGTAGGCAAAGCGCAGCTTGCCGGAGATGACAAAGTCAAGCTCCTGACCCTCGTGGTAAGAGAGGTGAACCGGCTTGTCTTGCTCGTCCGGGAAAAAGGGCGCGGTAACCACAAAGGGTTCCGCCAGCTTGTTTTTGAAAAAGGCCGCTTTGTGCAGGTACTCAAAGCCGGCGCGGCGTTTGATGACGAGTCCGTCGCCCGCACCGGTAAGCTCGTAACCGGTAAGATGCGGCGCCTCTCCGGTAAGGATCTCAATAACGTCTACGCCAAGCGTAGCCGCACATTTGTAAAGAAAGGTAAAGGAAAGGTCGTGCAGACCGCTTTCCTGCGCTTCGTATTCTTCCACGCTGCGCCCGGTGGCCTTTGCCATCTCTTCTAAGGTGATACCGCTGTCTTCTCGGAGGGATCTAATGCGCGTGACCACCTCTTTGATCTCAGGTTCTAGCTGCATGTCTCTCCCTCCTTTCTGTGTATACGGTTAGGTATGAGACGAAGGTAGGATTATACCGTAATGCTCGCTCGCTATCCGGAGAACTTGAGCAATAGCTGGCACACAGAGGCGCGAACGGCAATTGAAAGTGACTGACATGGGGACGGGGGACAGGGGTTAGACAGGGGGACGTTGCGGACAAAAGGGGACAGTTGCTGACAAAAGGGGACGTACCTTCTGTCAGCAACTGTCCCCCTTTTGTCTGAAGCCCCGTCACCCTGTCACCTCCTTTTTACCGTGGTCTATGCTCCCAGCAAAACCGCAGGGACAACATGGTTACCATCACTTCTTGTATAAGCGTTTCTGCCGGTATTTATGACCATACCAATAACTGTCCGTTCTTGATAATTGTGCTTGAGCCAGTTTATCCTCTTAAAATCATCGTCACTTGCCGCTGTTGACATCTTCACCTCAATCGCAAGTGCTGAAGTGTCGCCTTCAACAATAAAGTCTATCTCCCAGCCGTTTTTCGCGTCCCTGAAGTGTCTGAGCTCAAGTTCGTTAATCTGAGCATAGACCTGTAGGCTCTGTGCGACCAAAGATTCGAAAAGTCTTCCCGCGATTGAGCCACTTTGCGGCCCTAACGTGTCATGGGCTACTCCCTGTAAGAGTTGTTCAAACGAGACCCTCAAAAGCCGGGCGCTCAGTGCTGGATCCACAAGATAGTGCTTCGGTGAGTTTCCAAGCGCAGCCATCGTATTAACGGTAGGAAGCCAGGCATCTACCCGGTCGGTGATCCAGAGGCTATCCAAAACGTCTTTGTATCCAACGGTTGTCTTCCTCGCGGGCTTTTCCGCGTCCCCTGGTGTCGCTGCGTTAAGAATGCTTTGGTAGCTGGCAGTGGAGGCCGTTGCCGAGGCATAGGCACGAAGCCAGTTCCTTAGAGTGTCGGGCTTTCTTAAAAGAAGACCTTGTTCTGGAAACTCCTTGTGGATGATATTGTCGATATATCCATCAAGCTCTAGAGCGATTGCGCGGGTGGCGTGGGGCCTGATACCCGGAAACCCAGAACTTGTTATCTCCCTTAGATAATCGGGCAAGGAGATATCCGTGGTGCCCGAGATGTGGTCCACTTTATTTTCGAGAAGGTCCTTCATACGGACGACAGGAGCATCTAAGGCTCGCTCTTGAAGAGAGAGCGGGCGCATTTTCATTCGAACGATACGACCCGCACCGCTGTGTATGTTTGCTCCTCGAGGAGCTGCGCTCCCTGTGAGCAAGTACTGGCCAGAAGTGTTGTCCTCATCTACAAGCCGCTTTACCATATCCCAGCTTGCCGGGACTCTCTGCCATTCGTCAAGCAAGAGCGGCTTTTCTTGCAGGGCAAAGACCGGGTCTCCACCCTGTGCGAGCTCCCTGCCTTCTTGTGTATCAAGCCTTATGACACTCTTGGCAATCTGACTTGCGCTCCGTGTTTTTCCTATCGCTTTGGCTCCATAGATCTCTATGGCTGGAAGCTCAGAGAACGCTTCCTTCAGGTAGTCGTCAATCAAGCGTGGTTGATAGAAGGTATTCATTGTTCTCTCTTCTTTGAAGACTTTTTGGCTAGTCTATCATTGCCGAAGGTAGTAGTATACCATTTGCGGTTGTATTATGGAACAATTTGCGGCCACTTTTGCCAATGTTAAGTATTGTGCGGACAAAAGGGGACAGTTGCTGACAAAAGGGGACGTACCTTCTGTCTTGTTGGCTGGGGGCCAGCCAACAAGACAGAAGGTGCGTCCCCTTTTGTCAGCAACTGTCCCCCTGTCACTTACAGAGAAACGTCGAAGCCCAGCCCGAGAAAGACAAACAGAGCCACCGTAAACCCGATAATGGCAATTATGGTCACTACGCTGAGCGTATTGGCAAGCTTGCCGTTGCGATGCGACCCCATAACGATGCGGTTGTTGGCAATGAGTACCAAAAAGATCAGGAGCACCGGCAGGAGCACACCGTTGACGATTTGCGCTGTGAGCATGATGCTCATGAGATTTGCGCTGGGGACGAGCACAGCGATGCACGAGATAACGATAATCGCGGTGATGATCCCTTTAAAAACAGGTGCTTCGTTCCAGGAACGATCGGTGCCTCTCTCCCAGCCAAAAGCCTCACAGAGGGCATACGACGTGGTGAGGGGCAGCACGCAGGCCGCGAGAAACGATGCGCCCACCAACCCCACGCCAAAGAGGTGCTCGGCCGCCTGTCCCACCGTGGGGGCCAGCGCCTGGGCAGCCGCTGCGGCATCTTCTACCACGATCCCCTGTTCGTGGAGCACCGTGCCGGTGGTGATCATGATAAACCACACCACAAAGCAGGCGATTACTGCGCCCAAAAACACGTCTGCGCGCAAGAAGAACAGATCCTTGATGGTGGCACCTTTTTCCACCACGTTGGACTGCCCGAAGAAAATCATCCAGGGGGCCACCGTAGTGCCGATTATGGCGATGATCAAGGAGATAAAACCTGCATTGGGTTCCAGGCTGGGCATCACGGTGTGCAGAGCAACCGCGCCCCACGGGGGCTTGCTCACAAAGGCCGCAACCACGTAAACCAAAAACACCAGGCTGATGACGAGAAAGATACGCTCGGTGCGCCGGTATGACCCGCCCATCAATAAGGCCCAGACGGCCAGGCCTGCAACAGGCACGGCAATGAACTTGCTCACCCCAAAGAGCTCCATGCCGGCCGCAATACCCGCAAACTCAGAAAGCGTGGTGCCGCTGTTGGCGATTGCCAGGGCAAGCATGGCAAATGCGGTGAGCCTGAGACCAAAACTCTCGCGAATCAAAGCGGCAAAGCCCTTGCCGGTCTTTGAGCCCATGCGAGCTGCGCTCTCCTGCACAACCATCAAAAAGAGCATGGCCACCGGCACCGCCCAGAGTATCTTGAGCCCGTAGTTTGCCCCGGCTATAGAAAAGGTGGAGATGCCACCTGCGTCGTTGCCGGCAAGCTCCGCGATGATGCCCGGCCCGGCAGAGGCCAGGATAAGCAGCAGGAGCGGCTTCTTTTTGATTGTGGTTGTTTCCGGTTGCTTTGCGGCCATAGCAGTCTGCTCGTCACATTACGTTGAGAAACTGGACGAGGTAGGTGAGCCCAAACTGAACCGCCAGGGCACACAACATGACAATAAAGGTAATGGCGGTGTTAGAGAGCTCCTTGTCCTTGTCAAGGCGCCCGCGGCCATAGATCAGCACGAATATCGAAGACAGCGTTACCAAACAAATCGTGATGACCACCGGTAAACAGGCCTTTTTGATCTCGATGACCAGCTGGAGCGTAACCACCTGAAGAGACGCCGGAAAGCCGGGAGTCAGTCCGCTTGCGTTAGCATTGAGCAGATTGGCATCAAGCGCACTGCCCAACGCCAGGGCAAGGATTGACCCCAGCAGGGCAACAGCCAACGTGAGCACCAGATTTCGTCTCAGAAGCTTGCCGAGCCTTGCGCTCGAAGAAGAGCTTCCGTAGTTCAAGAGGTCGCTCACGGCAAACGACACCGAGTTATCAGCCATAAGCAGTACGATGGGAGCCAGGGCCAGCGCCCCGATAAAGGCTTCAAGCCCGCCGGCCATCACTATCATAAGCGCGAGTACCGCCCAAATCACAAACCACATCATGCGCCTCAGGAACCATCTGAGGAGTACCCCGATGCTGCCGTCTTCATCGTCTCTGCTGCCCGAAGATGCTCCGGCAATCTGCAGGTCTTCATCGTGCTCTTCTTCCAAGACCTCCAGGGCATCATCTACCGTAACAATACCCAGAAGTTTTTTGTTCTCGTCAACAATGGGCAGCGCCAAAAACCCGTACTTTGAGATGATGTCGGCAACCTCTTCCTGGTCTTCGTCCGGCTCGGCAGTGATCAGGTCACGCTCAGCCAACTCGTACACCTTGGTCTGCGGGTCAGCCAAAACCAGCGAGCGCATGCTCAGGGCGCCCAGCAGGATGCCCTGCGCGTCCACCGTGTAGATATAGTTGGCAGCAGGAGAGTCTTCCTGAAGGGCGCGCAGCTTTTCTACGGTCTGCGCTACCGTCATGTCTTCCAGCACACTCACAAACTCCGGCGTCATGATGCCACCGGCCGTTTTTTCTTTGTAGCCCAGGAGAGAGCGGATCCGACGACTATCCTGTACGCCCATCAGCCAAAGCAGCTTTTCTGCTTTTTCGTAGGGCAGGTCGCCGATGATGTCGGCAGCGTCGTCCGGGTCCATGGAGGCCAGCAGTTCCGAAGCGTCAGACTCACTCATGTCATCGATTAAGTCTGTTTGGTACTCTTCATCCAACTCGCTCATCGTTTCGGCAGCGTGTTGGGCGTCCAAATGCTCAAAAACCTTGCTGCGCTGCTGGGGGTCGAGTTGCTCGAGAATGTCGGCTACGTCGGCCGGATGGAGTTCATGAAGACGCTTGTGCGTCATGGAGAGCTGCAGTGAGGAGAGGTCCCGGTCCACCAGCTCCATGTAGTTCCAGGCAATGATGTTCTCTTCCAGAGGATGGCGCAGCAGCCGGCTCACGCCGCTCACCAGCTTCTCAAACCAGGGGGCCAGCGAACGGAGGATTCCCAGCATGCCCACTTCTGCGCCCAACAGGCGCAGCTGCTTGCCGCTTTGGCTGATCTTGAGATCGTTGACACGCACCACCTTGAGACCCTGCGTGTCCACGATCTGTTTATTCATGAGATCGCGGGCAAGCAAGAGCTCGTCGGGCTGCAGATACGAAAACCGGATGTTGTGGCTCGCGGTGTTGAGCACCACGCGGCTGCCGTCATACTCACTCACGTATTTACGCCAGCTCACCATAAACGGCGTTTTGGAAGGCCCTCTGAAAGCCACCGAGGTAATGCGCGGAAACACCTCGCCCGTCTGAATAGCAAGGTCGTTTATCCTACCGATCTCAACCCCGTCGGCATCAATGACCGGGCGCGAGAGTATCTGGGATAGATAAGGCATGAATGGGTCTCCTTTTCCAATGGCAACGTTGTCCCGTGGCCATCGTCAAAAGGAGACGAGGCGCAGGGACTAACAACTGTGAGGATGGTCTAAACCGCTCACTTGAGCCCTTTCTCTTGGCTAGCACTAAACAAAAAAGCAAATATGCTATACTGCCATTGACATCAGGTGCCCGTGGGGGACGCCTCATGACGATGGGGTCTGCTCGTGCCACTCGGGAGGAGCAAGACTAGGTTATTTTAGCCCTTTTATGGAGAAAAGCAAGATTATGAGCGATGACATTAATTCTCAGGTTCCCGTAAGCAGCTTTGAAGCAACCGACCCGTCTGCAAAACAAAACGGTGCCAAGAAAAAGAAGCGCAAGTCCAGCCCGCTGATTACTTTTTTGATTTGGTTGATAGTGATCATCGTGGTTGTTATTCTCGGACTGCTTGTTACCTGGTTTATCGTGAGAGATCGGTTTGACACGGTCTTTGACATGATCAACTGGATTCTTGGCAACGTAAGCAGCTGGTTCTAAGCTCCACTCATCCACTTCTGTCATCCTGAGCCCTCCGTATGTGCTCAGGTAACTTTGCAATGGGTCGTTCTCTTCGTTGGCGCTACAGGAAAAACTCCTGCGCGAGCATGAGAACGCCCAAAAGTGTTAAGAGCCCGGCAAAGGCAAAGCGCATAGGTCGCTCCGGAAGCCGTGCAATGAGCCAGGATCCCAGCTGCGCTCCGGGGATGCTCCCAATCATTATCGCCACTCCGTAAAGCCACCAGATATGCCCGAGCAGCGCGTGCGCAATAATGGCGGGGGTCGCGATGAGCGAGATAGCGATTAAAGAGGTACCCGCTGCCTTTTTGAGGGGATATCCGAGAAAAGCCACACAGAATGGCACGATGATAAAGCCTCCGCCCACCCCTACGATACCGGCGATACCTCCGGCAATCAGCCCGATGATCAGCGGCAAAACGAGGGGGGCGGCGCCTCGTCTCGGCACTTCTTCTCTGAGCGGACTTCCCAACAACTCGCTGCCGGTACCTAATGCCTTGTCTCTGAGCAAGGTCCTCAGCATCATCCCCACCGAGAAGATGATCACCGTAACCGTGAGAATAATGATGAGATAAGAAGGCAGGCTCCCCGCAATAAGCGATCCTCCAACCGAGGCGAGCGCACCGGATCCCCCAATGACCAATCCCGTTTTGATTGACGCTGTCTTTTGAAGGATATGCTTGATAGAGCCCGAGATGCCGGTAGGGGCTATGGTGAGCAGCGAGGTTGAGGCAGCGGCAACGATGGGCAGGTTAAAAACAATGTACAGCAGCGGAACAATCATGCCTCCACCGCCAATGCCAAACATGCCGGAAAGCGCTCCTATACCAAAGCCGCAAAGTATAACAACAATGAATTCCATTACTTCCATGAGAATAGTATAGCTCTCAGAAAGTGGAACACCAATTACTTGCCCTTAACGCAAAGTGCCCTGAAAGGGTGGCTCTTGCGGCATTGGGCCTTGCCTCAGGCTCAGACCTCAGACTCCAACTCCTCCTCTGAGATACGAGGCTCAACTTTGAGGCCACTTAAAATGCCTCCGGTAAGAGGGTCACCAGCCAGAAGATTGACCATCTGTGGCCAGCCGATCTGAAATTCGTAGTAGCGATCGCAAAATGTTTCTGCGTAGGCCTTGGCCTCTCGTTGGGCACTGAGCGCAGCCCTGAAATAGCCTTTTCTGTCACTCGCACGACCTACCATCCTGAGCAGCGCGGTAACAAATACTCTGCGGCCAACGGAATGCTCCAAAAACGGGCCCGGATACGGATCGAGCGAATGAGGGGTTATTTGGATGAGATCGATCTGGCTCTTGGCATACTCGAGTTTACGATGCTCGTAAATCCAACGAAAGATGTCCTGGCGGAAGCGCTGCGACTCATTGCGCATCGGAGGCGGCGCATGCTCAATGTGCCATTGGTTGTCAAACCACACGTCTCCCCCGTACATGCGTACATTGAGCAGATAGTCCAGGTCTTCGCCGCGGGGAATCCAGGGGTCAAAGGAAACGCGGATAAAGGCTTCGCGATGAATGGCGCAAAGCCCACCGTACAAGCCGTTGCTGCGCGAGAGCCGCGTGCCGGTCATTGCCTTGGTAATCCAGGCGTTAAAGAGTTCGCCCTGACGCCAGAAGTGGTTGTACCAGACGCTTTTTTGACTGGACTTCCAGTTGCCCTTCTTGTCAGCAAAAAACCCGGACTTTACCAGTACCGGCACGCCGGTCTTGGTGAGCTTGCCCAGGCCATAAACTGCCTTTTCTAAGAACTCCGGATCGTCGATTATTTCGTCGTCGTCAACAAAGATGCACTCGGTAAAGCCACCGGAAGCAGCAATGAGAAGCCCGAGGTTTCTTACGGAGCCGTAGCTTGAAAGGCAGACCCCTTCTTTAAAGCTGCTCACGCCAAGAGAGTCAATGCGCAAACAGAGGCGCTCAAGCACTTCGTAGTCAATCAAGCGCAAGTCCAGCTGCTGCACGAACACCGAAAGAATCGCTGCCACTTTTTGTGAGGCGGCTGTCTCTATTCCCTGCTCAGACACAACCAGTACAAAAATCGGGCACTGGATCCCAATGTCAATGAGGCTCTGTAAACAGCGGGGCAGCTCGCCCTGATGCGTAAGGGGGGTTACGTGGTCATACGTGGCCAAAACATCAACGCTGGGGTTATAGCGTTTACTGCCAACGTAGGTAGGAATAATTATGCAAGGATTCATAAAAGCTCCTGTGTTTAGTGCTACCCATAAAAAAGTACAGCACGGTGTGCTTTAAGCGGTGTTCTGAAAAATCTGCTGCAATTCTAGCACTCTTTGAGCCACCGGTGCCTTACAGGGTCGCATTGAGATAAGGCTCTGCAGGGGGTAAAGCTACTTTAAGGTCCAAAAACCTGACAAACAGTCCTTGGCGATTGTGGAAAAACCCCGAAGGGGAGTTTTCCACATGAGCCGGGGGTGAAGCTGGCGTAAGCCAGCGAGGGGGCAAGGCCCCCTTCTGTTTCAGGCTGCTATTCAGCGCTCTACTGCTATTCGGCCCCGCGCTGCCGAGCAGCAAACCAGCTCTCAATAATAAAAACGGCAATTTTTGCTGCAAAAAGGCCAAAAGGCGAGGTTTTGCCATTCTTTATTAAAT
This sequence comes from Coriobacteriales bacterium, assembly GCA_031274985.1. Taxonomy (GTDB): domain Bacteria; phylum Actinomycetota; class Coriobacteriia; order Coriobacteriales; family UBA8131; genus WQXH01. Next base: position 35,053 of record JAISPK010000016.1, read on the forward strand.
TGCTTATATCATAAGCAATT
>JAISPK010000135.1 GCA_031274985.1 Coriobacteriales bacterium
ATAAGAGAAAACCAAGCAACAGCGGGTTGCTTTTCCGTATCTGCGAACACTGGTATATTGCTATTTAGACAAAGTAGCGGGCAGAGAACTCGGTTTCAGTTGAAAGGTAGGGAGTATGACAACCAAAGAAGTGCTCACCGAGCTGAGGAAGAAAAACGGACTCACGCAAGATCAGATGGCTGACAAGCTTTTTGTAACACGCCAGGCCGTGTCCCGATGGGAGAACGGAGAAACCACCCCTAACATAGACACACTTAAACTCCTTTCCCAGGAATTTGACATGTCAATCAACGCGCTCCTTGGCCAACCAGAATACGCGATCTGCCAAAGCTGCGGGATGCCGCTTCAGCAGTTTGATGAGCTCGGCACAGAGGTCGACGGGGGAGCAAGCGTTGAGTTCTGCACGTATTGCTATCAAAACGGCGCATACACACAGAATCGTTCCCTGGAGGAGATGATCGAGGCAAATCTCCAATTCCTGGATCAATGGAACTCGTCCCAGGGTACCAATTACACAGAAGACGAAGCTCGTAAGATACTCACGGTGCATCTGGCAACACTCAAGCGCTGGAAAACAAAATAGCAAGTGGGTGCCACTGAGTTTGCGCTATTCTTTGAGCGACAAGAATTTCGGAACCATCGAAGACTTTGGAGACGCTCATGCAATATCGCAAGGATCAGAAGTCTGGCAATAATCTTTCAGTCTTAGGGCTTGGCTGCATGCGGCTGCCTCGCAACAGCAAGGGTTCCGATGACATGGGCAAGGCCGAGCGGCTTATCTGCGATGCTATCGAGATGGGTGTCAATTACTTTGATACCGCTTATCTTTATGGCAAGAGCGAAGAGATCCTCGGCGCTGCCCTAACAAAGAGTGGGCAGAGAGAGAATATCTTTCTTGCCACCAAGCTGCCGCATCAAAAGTGCAAGACCTACGAGGACTTCGATCGCTTCTTCAACGAGCAGCTTGCACACCTTCAGACCGACTACTTCGACTACTACCTCATCCATAATCTCTCCAGCATGGATTCCTTTGATCGTTTGCTTGATCTTGGTATCGAGTCCTGGATAGCCAAACAAAAAACCGCGGGCAGGATTCGGCAGATCGGGTTTTCTTTTCATGGCTCGCAGCACATGTTTATGGAGCTACTTGACCGATTTGACTGGGACTTCTGCCAGATTCAGTACAACTACATGGATGAGAACTACCAGGCTGGCCGCAAGGGCCTGCAAAGGGCGTACGAAAAGGGGTTGGCAGTTATTGTGATGGAGCCCCTCTTTGGTGGCAAGCTGGCAACAGGGTTGCCTAAACAGGCCATAAAACTATTCAACGAAGCGGACAGCAGCCGCACTCCTGTGGCATGGGCGCTCGAATGGCTCTGGGATCAGCCGGAGGTTACGGTGGTCATATCGGGTATGAGCACCAAAGAGCAGCTGGACGAGAACGTTGAGACTGCCGGTAAAGCGAGCGTAGGCATGCTCACCGAGCAGGATAAAGCTACGATTGCAGAAGTTGTTGAGGTTTTTCATTCGGCCTATAAAGTTGACTGCTCCGGTTGCAATTACTGCATGCCCTGCCCTCAGGGAATCAACATCCCGAGTTGCTTTGCTGCCTATAACGCCCGCTACGTCACCGGATACGTGTCGGGAATCACCCTGTATGTGACCAGTTTGGTGACCAGCCAGCCAGGCAAACAGATTGGGCCGGGGAGTTGCATCGAGTGCGGCGCCTGCGAAAAGCTCTGCCCCCAGCACATCCCTATCACCGAAGAGCTGAAAGCAGTAAAGAAGAAAATGGAGCCCTTTTTCCTGGGGGCTGCGCTTAAGATTTACTGGATGATGAACGGGGGGCGGTCCCGCAGCCCTGAGCCGGAGTCGCAGGAGGAAAAAGATCCTTCGCCTGCGGCTCAGGATGACAGAAGTGGGCGCTCGGGGTGACAGGGCATGGGTTCCCGCCTTCGCGGGAACGACAGAGGGGTACGCGGGAACGACAGAGGGTTACGCGGGTACGACAGTGGCGCTCGGGGTGACAGGGTATGGGTTCCCGCCTTCGCGGGAACGACAGAGGGTTACACGGGAACGACAGAGGGTTACACGGGAACGACAGAGGGTTACACGGGAACGACAGAGGGGTACGCGGGAACGACAGAGGGGTACGCGGGAACGACAGAGGGATACGCGGGTACGACAGTGGGCGCTCGGGGTGACAGGAAGAGTTACTCAATAGCCTTCAGCGAAGCGACCATGTCTATCCGTGTCAGCGGGCGATACAGCAACAGGTTGATAACTACGGCAAAAGCCGCGGTTATCAGTACGCTGTAGACGTAGCTGGTTAACAGAAGGTCGCGACTGAACATGAATACATCAACCTCGATGGTCGTAATAAGATAGCGCTCCAGCGCTATGCCAAAAAGGAGCCCGAGGGCAATCCCAAGCACCGTGAGGATGATCCCCTCACGGTAGATGTAGGCGGCAAGTTCCCGGTTCAAAAACCCGAGTACCTTAATCGAGGCAAGCTCGCGGACGCGCTCCTCACGATTAATGGTGTTAAGCGAAAAAAGCACCACAAAGAGCAGTGCGGCAGAACTCAGGATAAGTATGATCATGACAAAGCTGAGCACGTCGGTGATATCAGCAAAATCAGCAGCGCGCTTTTGTGTATACCCAACCCCGGTGACCGCCGCAAGACCAGTGAGCGAATCGGGCATACTCTCAAAGCCTTCGCTCATCATGCCGAGTATCTGATTGGGCTCAAAAGCCTTGCCAAACCCTTGCTCATACGTGGCAACAGTCATATAAACGTAATGGTAGACGTAGTTCTCGCTTATCCCGGAGACCTCAAAACGTGCCTCTTCATCCTTAAGATTCCTCAGAGTGATGGTGTCGCCCACAGCCACATCAAGCTGATGGGCGATCTGTTCGCTAATGATGACCCCACCGTCGCCAAATTCGAGGGGTTCGTTCGCAGAAAACAGCCCTGTTGCGCGGGGCTTCATGCGAAAGTACTCCGGAAACGCTTCGGTATCCCCTGCAACAATGAGGGCGAGGTTTTTTGTGAGCACAGCGCCGACGACATCAACGGTCTCCCGGCGGTTTAACGTATAAGAGCTGAGCTCAGGCGCTGTACCAACGAGGGAAAAGAGTTCGTCGAGCTCTTCAGTGCTAGCCGTTGGCCTGAAGACAATAGCCACATCGTAATGTTCGATCTGGTCGTATTGCTTGGGGCCTATCGTTGCCAGCGAGTCGTGCAGCCCAAAGCCGGTAAAGATGAGCGCGGTGCACCCGGCAACGCCGAGCACCGTCATAAATCCCCGTTTTTTGTACCTAAGGAGGTTACGGGCGGTGATCTTATGGAGAAAGGAGAGGCGCGACCACAGCGGTTTGATTCGCTCCAGTACGGTTCGTTTGCCCGGACGGGGAGCCAGTGGGCGCATGGCCGAGGCAGGCGTCTCGCGCAAAATGCGCAAACAGATCACTGCGGCAGGGCCAACCGTGGCAACGAGTGCAAAAACGATGGAAAGGATGGTGTACGGCCACGAAAAATACAGGGGGCCGGGCGGCACGGTGAACAGCGTGCTGAAAGCGTTGAAAATGAG
>JAISPK010000142.1 GCA_031274985.1 Coriobacteriales bacterium
TAGCGCGGTGCCTTGCACCAGGTGTAACGATCGTCTCTGCTGCTGCCTTCCGCCGGATACTCCGGATCGGTAATGCCCTGACGTGGATTGACCGGCGCGCCGCTGTCCTTATAAAACGCGTGGATGGTCTCCTCGGTGATGTTGGGCTCTTCGGGCACAGCAACGCTGGTGTCGCCAACGCCCCATACACCGGCAGGCAGATAGCGATCAACCGGATCGAAGCTCTCGGCGTCAAAGACTCCCCAGGCTACGTACTGTCCCACGCCGCCACCGTATCCGGCTACATCCAGATAATAGGGAGCAATGGCGTAGGTGTCGGGGATCAAGGTGCCGGCGCACCAATCGCGGATGCGGATTGCGCGGAAGAGGATGTCGTCGAGCTTCTCTTCCGTGGGCATAAAGTTGCTGCCGCCGGGGACAGAGGTCATGATGTGGGGCATCTTGCCGCCGATAATACCGCTGATCTCCGAAGCCGTGGCCTGCATCTCAAGCGCCTCAAGGTAGTGCGCCGTGCAGATGAGGTCAAGCTCGGGGGGCAGGTGGTAGGCTTTATCGGCAGTGTCAAACCAGTTGCCGCTAAAAATGGAGAGTTGTCCGTTTTCTGCAAAGCCTTCGAGGCGCTTTTGCACGGCTCCGAAGTCGGAGATGCCGGTGCCCGCATCGTGAGCCAGCTGCAGTGCTGCTTTTGGCCTGGCCTTAAGGGCGTTGAGCGGATTGACATAGTCCAGTGCCGCCAGGTTGTAGAACCAGAGGATGTGCGAGTGCAAGAACTGCGCGCCCTCCAAAATGTTGCGGATGATACGTGCGCCATTGGGAATCTGGAGACCCCAGGTGTCCTCAGCCGCCATACAAGCTGCATGGGCATGGCTTACCGGGCACACGCCGCAGATACGCTGGGAGATAAACACCGCATCGGCTGGCTCACGGTCCCGTAGTACCAACTCCATACCGCGAAACAGGGTTCCGGAGACCCAGGCATCTGCAACTACGCCGTCTACCACTTCCATGTCTATGCGCAGGTGGCCTTCGATTCGGCTTACCGGATCGATGATCGACTGGCCGCTCACGGTTTTTGCTGTGGGGACTCCCGGCAAACTTGCACCAGTAGTCTCTGCTCCCGTTTCTTCGGTAGCCCCAGTTTCAGGCTGTACCTCTGTTGCGTTTTCATCGGCCATTAGTTGTCACCTCCTTTTTCAGTGCTGTCTGCATCGCCAGATCCAGACTCAGTGGTTTCTTTTACTTTTTTCTTGTCTGCGTTTGCAGGATCGATGCCCTGCACTTCGGCAGCTATTTTTGCAGCCGCAGCAGAACCCTCGGCCTGCTCAGGATGCTTCTGGTCCCACTTGCGTTCCAGCTCAAAGGGAGCGCCACCCTTGGTGCGACCGCTTGCCTTCATACCAAAGCCATGGATTGCCAGGGCTGCCACTACTACGCCGGCAACAGCCAGAGCAATAATGTCAGGATTGATGGTGAAGCCGCCGGGGCCGACGTTTCTGAGGTGCCTTTGGAACGGTGCGTTCATCTCAACCCAGTTAAAGCCAACGCGGGTGGGATCAGCAGTAGCACAACCAATACAGGGAGCGCCACTTTCCACGCACCAGGACAAACCGCGGTTCCAACGCACGATGGGGCAGTTTGCCTTAGTCTCAGGACCCTTACAGCCCATGGGGTACAGGCAGTATCCCTTGGTCTCTGCTTCGGAGCCAAACTCGTACACAAACTCGCCGTTCTCAAAATGACCGCGACGATGACAGTTGTCATGGATGGTCTGCCCAAACATCAGCGTGGGCTTGTTCTCTGCCGTCATGTCGGGGAACCGGTTGAGCAACAGATAGTCCACCACTACCGCCACCACGTGCTCAGGATTTCCCGGGCACAGGGGAAGGTTGATGATGGGGGGAATGTCGTAGTCGATACGACCGGCTTCTTTTGCCTTTTCCAGATAGAGCTGCACGCCAATGGCGCCAGCCGGATTAGGATAGGCAGCCTGCCAACCGCCGTCTACGGCACAACTTCCCACGCACACAATGGCTGCTGCGTTTGAGGCCGCGTGCTCAACAATGTCGGTGTTGCGCTCGTTAGCAATGCGCAGGGCATCGCCGTTCCAGCCCTCCATCATGGAGCCTTCTATCAAGAGCAGATAACCGCCTGCCTCGATAGTCTGTTCCTTTGCCAGCTCCAGTGAGTGACCGGCACCGGCGGCAACGGTCTCAGCATAATTGAGTGAGAGCAGATCCAGCACGATGGTAGCCAGATCCGGGTTGCTTACCTGAGCGAGTGACTCCGTGCATCCCGTGCAGGACGCGAGCTCCAGCCAAATGGCGGGGGCCAGTTTGCCGGATTCAACTCCGATGACACTTTCTTCCAATGCCTGGGCAATCTTCGGTACCGCTACCTGAGAGAGCCCCAGCGTTGCTGCAATCCCGGCACAGAGCTTAAGAAAGTCGCGCCTCTTCACTCCGCGCTGTTCCAATAGCTCATCAAAGCTAGTCATGCAGTTTTCCTTCGTTGTCATATGTACACCTCCTTGTATGCCCACGGTGTGTGGGCTGACAACAACAATCGGACTTTTGTGGTCAAAAACATATCAGCACCGTCATCAGTACCACTGATTAGTACTTAATGTTACCTTGACTTATTACAATAGCAGATATGCTGAATCATAATCACCGTTTGGGCAAGCTTTGGTTGCCGCATTTCTGGCATCATAGGCAAGCGGTAAAAGCTGTTAGGCTAACGGGGTATTTCGTGTTACCAACTTGATTATTAGTGTTACGACTAGCACAATTCTACGCGAGTAGCTTATACTGGTACGTTACATTAACACATAATAGTAGCGGGATTAGGGAGAAGGCTCATGGCAACACTGGCACAAGGAAAATACGTCTGGAAAAACGGGGAGTTTGTTCCCTGGGAACAAGCAACCACACACATACTTACCCATGCCCTGCATTATGGGACTGCGGTATTCGAGGGCATGCGCTGCTATAAGACCGATAAAGGGTCTGCGGTCTTCAGGCTGGCAGAGCATATGGAGCGCCTGGTGCGCTCGGCCTCTCTGATCATGATGGACCTTCCTTACAGCGCTGAAGAGCTGGTGGAGGCCGCCCTGGAGCTCATCGCCAAAAACGAGCTGGAGAGCTGCTATGTGCGCCCCATTGCCTATCGTGGATACGGTTCAATGGGCGTCAATCCCCGACCTGCACCGGTAGATGTGGCTATTGCTGTGTGGCCCTGGGATGCCTATCTGGGCGCAGAAGCCCTTGAGAAGGGCATGGCCGCCGGCATCTCGTCGTGGCGTCAACGCTCGGCCAATGCCACGCCCGGCGCCATCAAGTCTTCGGCCTCGTATCTCAACAGCGGTCTGGCGCACATCGAAGCACTCGATCACGGCTACGGCGAAGCTATCCTGCTCAACGAAAGTGGCATGGTGGCAGAAGGCAGTGGCGAGAATATCTTCGTGGTTAAAAAGGGTATCCTCAAGACTCCGCCGCTGTCGGACGGCATTCTGGAGGGCATCACCCGCGACTCCATCATACAGCTGGCGCGCTTCCACGGCTTAACGGTGGTTGAAGCTTCTCTGGTCAGAACCGATCTGTACGGCGCTGACGAGGTCTTCTTTACCGGCTCTGCTGCTGAGGTCACCCCGATTGCCTCCATAGACAATCGCAAAATCGGCAGCGGCCAGCGCGGCCCCGTCACCGAGAAGCTTCAAACATCTTTCTTTGATGTGGTGGCAGCTAGGGTACCCGAGTTTGAATCCTGGCTCTACTGGGTTTAGCTACTAAAGGGCCAAGCTGCTATGACCAGGATCATTACCTACGACACCACTCTGCGCGATGGCGCCCAGCGTGAAGGGGTTTGCCTGAGCCTGGAGGACAAGCTGCGTATTGCGGCGCGCCTGGACGAGTTTGGCGTTGACTATATAGAGGGAGGCTTCTTAGGCTCTAACCCCAAGGACACTGCCTTTTTTTCTGCGTATGCAAGCGGAAGGCTGGTTCTTGCGCATGCCCAGTTAGTTGCCTTTGGCCTGCCGACGAGAAAAGGTTACGAGCCCGAGTTTGACCCCGCTCTTCAAATGCTGGCCAGATGCGCTGCGCCGGTAGTCACGATAGTGGGTAAGGCTTCTAAAAAGCATGCTCAACAGACGCTCAAGATGTCGGGGGATGAAAACCTCCGGATGATCTTTGATTCAATCAAGTATCTCGTTGGCCGGGGCAAGCGGGTATTCTTTGACGCCGAGCATTTCTATGACGGTTACCGTGAAAACACCCAGTACGCTTTTGAGATCCTGGTTGCCGCGCATGAAGCCGGTGCCGAGTACCTCGTGCTGGCCGACACCAACGGCGGAACGCTCCCCCACCAGATTACAAACATCACCCAGGAGGTGCTTGCTACGCTCAAGAGCCAATACGGCGAGGTCTCGCTGGGTATTCATGCGCACAACGACGGTGGTTGCGGCGTTGCCAACTCGCTTCTTGCGGTGCAGGCCGGCGTGAGCATGGTGCAAGGCACTGCCAACGGCTATGGCGAGCGCGTGGGCAATGCAGACCTCCTCACCGTCATAGCAAATCTGGAGCTCAAGGGCGGTTATGAAACGGTTGGCCCGGCGCGGTTGCTGCAACTCACTTCGGTCTCCCGTTTTATCGCGGACACCATGAATATTTCTCCGGATGCCTACGCTCCCTATGTTGGCGAAAACGCCTTTACCCACAAAGGTGGCCTACACGTGAGCGCCGAGACCCGGATGAAAGATGCCTACCAGCATGTTGATCCCGAAAAGGTGGGCAACTTTACGCACATCGTTATGAGTGAACTGGCAGGCAAGGCTGCGTTTAAGGTCAAGGCTCTGGAGCTTGATTTGAACTCTCCTGAGCTTACCGAGAGCAAGCAGGTGGCGGTGCTCGAGCGCATCAAAGAGCGTGAAGCTCAGGGGTACTCCTATGAGGCAGCCAATGCCTCGCTGGCCTTGCTGGTGCAAGACGAACTGGGAGCCCGGCCACAATTCTTTTCGCTTGAATCGTTCAGGGTTATTACCGAGAGACGGCCCGACGGCCAGGAGGCCACCGAGGCAACCATAAAGATACACGTGGGCACGGAGCGCTACATTGCCACAGCAGAGGGCAACGGTCCGGTCAATGCGCTGGACAAGGCACTGCGCGCTGCCATCACCCGCTTTTATCCGCAAATCAAAAAGCTGCAACTCAAGGATTTCAAGGTTCGCGTGCTGGATGGGTCGTGCGGCACTAACGCCGTAACCCGTGTGGTTATTGAGACCTCCGGCGGTGGCCAGAGTTGGGGTACCGTTGGAGTGAGCGAGAACATTATCGAGGCGTCCTGGGACGCGTTAGTAGACGCCATTGCGTATGGCTTGATGAAGGTCGTATAACCATGAGCAACAATAAAAGCGTAAGGCCCGCTACCAAAACAGAACTCGAAAGACTCTACACGGCGCTTGCCAATTTGGATGACTCGCTTGATGTTGCGGCGTTTTTAGAGGATATGTGCACAATTCGTGAGGTAGAGGAGATGTCGCAGCGCCTGGAAGTGGCCCGACTTTTGTCGATTCACGAATCCTATACGTCTATCACTGAAAAAACGGGGGCTTCCGCTACCACTATCGCCCGGGTAGCCAAATCTCTCCATTATGGTGCGGGTGGTTACCTCAGGGTGTTGGGTGTTCAGGTTCAGGGCACTTCGTCTTCGGCGTCTCCTTCGTCTGCTGCCTCTTCGTCCGCCCCCTCTCCGTCCGCCCCCTCCTCACAGTGAGCAAACTGCCTTTATGATTACGATCAAAACTCCTAAACAAATCGAAGCCATGCG
>JAISPK010000004.1 GCA_031274985.1 Coriobacteriales bacterium
TGAGTTCAGGGACCTTGATTGTGCGCCTGCTAAGCCAAAAATGGTCAGCACAGAACAACTGAGATTAGACCTCGCTTCTGAGGATAACGCCCAGGATACCAATCAGGAGCACAGCCATGGCCAGACGGCGTAATCTGCTGGATTCTCCGGATCGCTTCTTCCTCAGCAAAGAGCAGCTCTGCGGCACGCTCGACATTGACAAGATCAATCCTGGAGGAGATGGAATTTTTATTACTATTCACGAGGATAGTCTCAGTATTGAATGCATCACCACCCAACGTATTTCAGAGATAGTCCCCGTTGGGCTTTTTGAAGACATTCCCTTAAAAGCCTTCTGGACCACGCTGGTAATTGAGTATGAGCCGGAGACTACCAATATGCAGGTGAACCTCCTCCCTGAGGTAACGGTTAACGGTAAAGGCAGCGGTATATGGATCAAGATCACTGAGGTAAGCCAAAAACTGTCACTTCTTGCCAAGACAGATCACATGGGCCTTATCGCAGCCTTTGACCTTTGGCAGGCCTACCGGACCGGCTCATTTTATTACAACTATGATGACTATGGTCCGGAAGGCGAACAGTACGATCCTAGGATTTCAGACAACCTCGGCCTGTTTTCCTGGACCTCTCCCCTGCCCACCCTGTGCCTGAAACCATTGAAAAGGTTTGGGCTGAGTCTCTTTGCCGATGAGTACGGGAGCACAGCAGAGGGGATAAAGAATGCAGCGGCTCTTAAAGCTTTATTCCCCCAGCGCTTTGAGAAGTTGCGTACGCGCGATACCAAGAGCGTGCGAAAATGCTCTGAGAGCTTTTTGAAGCATTACAGCCATAGTGGCATCTTGTGCTCAGAGACACCAAAGTACCTTTTGCGCTCACATGCAGCAGAACTGATGACAGCGTGTATTCAGCTTCTGGCTAGCTGGCACAGCGATGAGCTGCCCAACACTCTTACCGGCGCCTACCTGCTCTTCAGGTTGGGCGAACGAACCTACAACGGCAAGTTCCTGACGCAGGTATTCCTCGATGCACGGCAAGGCAAAAACAGCCTGGGGATACTCGGCCTGCCAGATAAAAGTGCGTCCTCCGATCGCGGTATTAAGTATTTTGAGCAGCTGCCGCTCCACTCCCCTGAAAACCTCTCCGGCACCCTTTCAAACACTCTGAATGAGGCCGCACATTATTGCGCGCGTGCCTGTGAACTAGCCATCAAGAGCACGTCTGCGCCGGATGATGAGTTGTGCGTGCTTTTCAAGGATCTTGCAGATTCTACTGCCTGGTCAAAGGAAAAAAGGGCTCTGGATCAGGCTTTCCCCAGCCGATTTTGTGACTCTATCAATACCGTCGCTCAGGCGCAACGACTGGCCTCTGCAATAATCGCTGCTGAGCCAAACAGCCTTACCGACAAACTCGATGCAGCGGCGGCAAATAAGCTCATGTTCTCGTTGATTCTCTTCCTTTGCACAACTTGCGCCGCTGAAGATCAGCGAATCTCCCGCTTACTGATGCTGGCAGATTATGGGGTGAGCGATAGCTACAAAGACGGCGGAGTGACTACCCTGGATGCTCTGTACCTTAATGAACGCGATGGAGAAAGAATGACCGTGGCCGGCGCAATGGAGCCATACGGTACGCCAAAGGGGCCGGACCACCCGGGGATCTGCGAATACTTTGAGCTCAGAGATTATTCGAGGGCCGCCCTTAACAAAGCAGCCATGCAGTGCCGGGAGTTTCTACTTAGGCTTGCTCGTGGAGAGCATCCCGGCAAAATGGACATCATCCGGCTTATCTCAATTGTAGCCTCAGGTCCAAGAGAGTGGCCAAATCCCAGTGGTAAACCCTGCTAGCCGCAAACGAAAGGACTGTCTCATGAGTATCGGCCGGACACAACCGATATGTGTGTAAACATCCTCCCTGAGGTCAATCCAGGACGAACAGAAGGAGGGGCGTGGCTGGCGATCACCGATGAGGGCGTAGAGAGTCTGGAGCCAAAAATGAGACAAGGTTTAAGCCTCTATGCCAACAAGGATGGAGATACAACAGAGGGCAAGAGGATTGTTGGGTTGTTAGAAGCCTTATTCCCGCAGCGGTTTGAAGAGTGGGGTCTTACCCTAGAGAGAGCCCAGCTTTTCGCTGAAAGCTTCTTAAATCAGTATCGCCCTGCTCACAAAGTGAGAGCGAATGCGTCGCGCTACTCTTCGGTTTTCTCGCAGGCAGTTGATCTTATGACCGCCTGTATCCTGCTTGTGGCAGACTGGCACAACGGGAAGCTGCCTAATACGCTTGCCGGAACCTATCTCCTGTTGAGGCTTGGCGCACGCACCTGCGAAGAAAAGCTGCTGTCTGGCGTATTTGGCGATGCGCTCACAGGAAAAAACAGGTATGAGATTCTCGGTCTGCCCCGGAAGCAATCTAATACTCATGAAGCCCCTGTCTACTTTCAAGACCTGCCGTTCCTCTTGCCCGGTGAACGGGGCACCGAGCTCTCTGCTGCCGCACGTCTTGGAATGGAAGCATGCGAGTGGGCAGCTGAGGGCAACCTCACTTGGAGTGATGAGTTGCTGGGGTATTTGGAAGGCCTGACGGATTCCGGAAGGAGTCGAAGATTCGAGGGGTAGGTCAAGCGAGAGAACTGCCGAAGCACAACCAAATACTCAGAGACATAAATAAGAGAGTACTGGCTATAATGGTCGGCTTTATATGAAACACGGGCTTTAATATGTAGCTGCCGTTATAAAATGACCCTCATTGCCGGTCAAAATTGACCCCCCTTGATAAGTAGATATGCTTCACTTACGAAAACAACGTGAGGAGGCAACAGTGCTACGTCGGGAGGAATGGGTGGACATAGTTGCAGCATACAACAGAGGTGTTTCCATCAGGGAGATCTCTCGCCAAAGCGGTCTATCAAGAAATACAATCAGAAAGGCAATCAGAAGCGATAAGCCACCTGAGTATTCTCAAAGAACGCCATCAAAACTAGATCCCTATAAGGACTACCTGCTCAAAAGGCTTGAGGAGTTCCCGGGGCTTAGCGCAGAGAAGCTATTCAGTGAGATCAAAGCTCTTGGCTACTCAAGGATGCTTTATGCAGAGATTACCACCGACGAAAAGCAAGATACCTTCATTGCCTGCCATGAGAATGCCTTTGCCTACTTCGGTGGCATGACCAAAGAGATCTTATACGATAACGCCAAGACCGTTGCTTTAAAACATGATAGAGACGGCATCGTCTTCACCCCTGCGCTCCTTGACTTTGCTTTCGCATCAGGCTTAAAACCCCGTGTGTGCAGACCAGCTCGCCCACAGACCAAAGGAAAGGTGGAGCGTCTATGCGTTAAAGAACATAGACGCTCGATTTCTCCTTTCAAAAGTCCATCTCCCGTCGCGTCATCGACGAACTGGCAGAGTGTGGCTACATCAAAAGGAACGAGAACACCATCCTTTTGGGGCCTCCAGGGACCGGCAAGACCCATCTTGCGGTAGCTCTCGGTATCGAGGCAACGAAAAGAAGGATGCGAGTAAGGTTTACCACTTGCTCCACACTCATCACAAAACTCAGAGAAGCAAGAGAGCGCAATGCCTACTCAAGGCGACTTTCGACTTTCACTCGCTCCTCTTTGCTGATTATCGATGAAGTGGGATTCAATCCGCTTACAGCTGATGATGCGGCACTACTTTTCGATGTCGTCTGTAAGCGCTATGAGCATGGTTCCATAATCTTGACTTCGAATAAGAGCTATTCGGAGTGGGCTGAAATCTTTTCAGGGGATGCGATCATCGCAACAGCAATGCTTGATAGATTGCTCCATCACTCAAAGAGCTTTGCGCTAAAAGGAGAAAGCTACCGGATGAAAGACCATATGGACACATCACATAGAAAAGGGAACTAGAGGGTCAATTTTCACCGGCAGAAGGGGTCAAATAAAACCGGCATTGACACAGGAAAGCGTCTCTGGCTTTTTCATACTGCTTTGATCTGCCGA
>JAISPK010000036.1 GCA_031274985.1 Coriobacteriales bacterium
GCAGTCATGACGAGAGCCACCCCCAGTGCCTGTCCGATCTGCACGACCATGTTAGAGACCCCGGCAAAAGTCCCGGCTGTGCGCTCGCCAAACTTGAGGCCACCCACGTCGATGACATCGGGGAGCATCGCGTGGGGTATCAAGCCCGGGCCGCTGATGCCAAATCCCAGAACCGCGGCCAGCACGTACAGCGCCACCGGGTTTGCATTGGCGGGAATGGCAAACAAGCACAGCGCACCGACTATCCAGATGGCAGAACCGACGATATAGGCCACCGTCTTGCTCGTTCGCTTTACCAGCGCCAGATAGAAGGGCAGCGCAATGATCTGCATGCCAAACATGAGGGCCGCGCCAATCATTGCCACCATATTGCCTTCGCCGAGCGCCGTAAGATCCCTGCAGAAGTAAAAATCAACGTAGAAAAAGAACAGGGTGCTCATGATGGCCATGGTGATCTGGCAGCAGAGGAAGATATACAGGTACTGCCTGAACGTCTTTATCCTAAACGGCCGGGCAAAGTCCAAAAACCTGAAGGGATTGGCCTTTTTGGGCGCCGGGATGCCCTCTTTTGCAAAAAAGCCGGTGATGGCGATGCACACCATGAAGATTGCGCCAAAGGTCAGGCTCATCACTATGTAGCCGGAGGTGCCCTCGAAGCTGTTGACGATGATTCCGGGCAGGGCTACGCATATTATGGAGGCAAAGATAGAAAAACCCAGCCTGAGCGAGTTGAGCCGCGCGCGTTCGGTGTAGTCGTCGGTTATCTCGCTGACGAGCGAGTAATAGGGGATCATCACCGAGCTATGAACCATACAGAAGAAGATATAGGTAGCCAACACAGAAAAGAAGCGCACCATGACATCTGGATTGCTAAAGGGAAAGAACATCAAGAACAGGGCCAGTAAAGAAAGCGGAGCAGAGATGATAAGACTGCCCCGTCGGGTTCCAAAGCGAACGCGCAGTTTGTCTGAGAGGAAGCCCACCAACGGGTCGATGACTGCGTGGAAGATGCGCGAGACGAGCATGACCAGCCCTGCCAGATAAGGCGGCAGGCCAACTGCCAACGCCAGAAAGCCGGGATACAAGAAATTGATGATATTAAAAGAGCCGCCGCCAAAGAAATCACCCACGGCTACCGTTAGCATCCTGCCAAATGAAAGTTTCTTGCTCACTTTGCTGCTCCTTATCACCGAGTGCTCCGGGTACCCCTGGCAGATAGCCTTGCGTTCGATACGCCGAAGAATATAGCACAGAGCTGACTCTCAGCCCTTCCAGAATCCCAGAATTGATTTGCACTGAATCGAATTGCACAGGAGAATCGAATGCCGCTTGTCAGCGCAGAGATATCGCTTATAATGGTCTCTGTTCAATTTCGTTAAGGAGAGTTTGATGGTTCTACTCGTAATAGTATTGGTTCTCTGGCTGCTGTCGGCGCTGGTTATGGTGGTTTCGATTTTATTCCACTCTTCCAAGGGCACCGGCCTTTCGGATATCATTGCCGGGCAGGTGTACTCCAATATCTCCGGTACGAGTATCATCGAAAAGAATTTGGACAGAATCACCATTGTCTCGGCAATAGTTTTTATTGTTTCTATTCTCACCCTGGTACTTATCTATCCCCAGGGGACCATTGGCTAAGTAACTACTTGCCACACTGCGGGCGTGGCGGAACGGCAGACGCGCTAGCTTGAGGGGCTAGTGTCCGAATGGACGTGAGGGTTCAAATCCCTCCGCCCGCACCATACCAAGTGTTTCAATAGGATTCATCTGTCATTGCGAGGAGCGCAGCGACGTGGCAATCTTAAGATCCTTCGGCTTCGCCTCAGGATGACAAATCGTCCAGTTCCTTTTTGGGCACCCGCACCATAGAATTATCAGGAGCCCCGCAAGGGGCTTCTTGCGTTAGGACACTGAGCAATAGACTCCTATAAGTTGCATGCTCTCATGGCACGTGCCATACTGTTTATACCGGTGAGGAGATAAACAGGTAATCAACCGATTCCACAGATCCAATGCAGAGGTAGGCGGTCGCATGAGAACTATCCTGAGGAGTTTCCGTAGGTGCAGGGCCCAAAAGGGGCCGGGCAACAAGAGAAGCAGCACTCCACACAGCTGCTACACCGGCCAACCCCGCCGCCTCAAGCATCTGCCCACCCTTCTGCTTGCGGCGGTACTGACGCTCTCGCTGTTCTGGTTTCCGGGCTGCACGGACAGCGTTACCACGGACGCCACCTTGCTCAGAGGAGGTGCGCAAAACAACTACCTTCTTACGATGGGCGAGCCTCCCTACAAGCCGTACACCGCAAAAGATGGTACCTGGGCCGTGTACTGGTATATCTGCGGCAGCGACCTCGAACTCCGCGACGACCTCAACTTCACGCCTACCGGGCAGATTCAGGAGATGCTCAGCGTTACGCTCCCTGACAACGTAACGGCCGTACTAGAGGTTGGCGGCGCAAAGCGCTGGCACAATTCTTTCGTAGATCCGGATGTGATAAATCGTTTTGTATACCGGGGCGACACCCTCACCCAGGTAGAGACCAAGCCTCTTGCCAACATGGGTGACGGGCAAACGCTGGCGGAGTTTCTGGAGTACTGCAACCTCAATTATCCTGCTGAGCATCAGGTGGTCGTGATCTACGATCACGGCGGGGGCAGCACCCTGGGTGTAGCCTTTGACGATTTGTACAACATGGAGCCCATCTCGCTGCCGGAGCTCGAGCAGGCTTTTGCGGCACGCCCTGCGGCTTCGGGAACCTACGAGCTGGTGGGTCTCAGTGCCTGTCTCATGAGCACCATTGATGCCATAGGCTCCCTGGAGGGTCAGGCGCGCTACCTTGTGGCATCCGAAGAGTCTCAATTGGGTTGTTCGTGGGATTACAGCACTCTGTTTTCCGCAATTGCGCTAGACACAACCATAGACGGAGCAGCGCTGGGTAAAGCCATAGCCAACGGTTATGCAGCGCAGTGCAAGCACTTTGGCTACACAGCGTACACGACCCTCAGTGTTATTGACCTGGCTTACGCTTCTGATTTGGTAAAAGCCTATAACGACGTGGGCAACGAGCTGCTGCAGGGTGTGGCAGCAAACGGCGTTGACTGTTTTGCCAACCTTGGACGCGCTGCTTATATTTCTGAGAATTATGGAGCAAATGACAGCCCAACCAGCTGCTATGACATGGTAGATCTGGGAAATCTGGTGACCAATGCTCGCGAATTGCTCCCCAACAGCGCAGAACCTATGCTCCAGGCCATAAACAAAGCGGTGATCTATCACGTGACCAACCCGCTGCGTGCAGACGGACTCGGCATCTCCTGCTACTTTCCGTACACGGGCAGCCTGGAGTTATTTGAAGGCTATACAAAACTAGAGGCATCGCCCGCCTTTCGCTACTATTACGACTATGCTTTCAACGGCTCACTTTCTGAGGAGGGAAGGAGCTACCTTGCCTCCCTCTCTGCGGAGGTAGTTGAAGGTGAAGCCGAGCGTCTGCCAAGCCCCTCTGAGCTCGGACTCGATGGCTGTGGCATCAGCCTTCACGGCAACGGTACCTATTGGCTGGAGCTTGAAGAACGCGCTGCTTACGTTAGCGCCGTCTATCTCCGGGTGGGTATCTACGATCAAAAGACCGGGGACATGATCTTGCTGGGAACCCGGGATGATATCTACAAGGATTGGGAGTTAGGCCTTTTTGCTGATCAATTTGACGTGAGATGGGGCAGCCTTGACGGCGCTCTGTGCTATATGGAAGCAGTAGGACAAGCGGAGGACAAGTTGCTCTACCGCGTGCCGGTGTATCACAACGGCGTACCGAAGAATCTCATGGTTGCTTACAGCGGCACTGAACAGCACAAGTCCAACGGGAGTTATCAGATACTGGGGCTCCTCTCTACCAATGATTCAGAAAGCCCATCGCCCAACCCCACCTTTGAGAACCTCAAGACGGGCGATGTGATTGAGCCAATTCTCTATCGGTTGAGCGCTGCGAGCGATTACCGCAACGACATCGGTGGCCCCGGTGAGCCTATGACACGAGCTATAACCGTAACCAAAGGCACCAGATTCTATGACACGGATCTGGGCGACGGGCTCTACTTCATTTCCTTTGAGATAATCGACTATTCAGCAACCCGACACTACTCTAAATCTGCCCTGTATGTTATAGAAAACGGCATCTTTAATACTGCTCCCCAGTTGTGAGGAGCCCCTTGCGTCCGTGCGATTCTATTGAGAACCGGTGACCATGCCCGTCACGGGCATGCCCGGTAAGCCCCTCTGCACCGAGGGGGTGTGCTGGATATACCTCACCCAGTATTCTTCAAAGGAGCCAATCTCATTGTCATGCATGAACTGAGCTACCTCACTACCCACATACCTAATGTGCCAGGGTTCATGGATGTACAGGGTCATCTTGTCGTTTTCTTCGGTATAGCGAACGATAAAGCCATACTTATAGGCGTTTTCTTCGATCCAATAAGCTGCCGGCGTTTCATAGAACTGATAATTCGAAGGGCTGAAATCCACTGCCCAACCGGTCTGATGCTCGCTGTAGCCCGGGCGAGCACTCTGCAGGTCTGCCCATTTGACCCCGATAGAGTTAACCAGATTGTTGTAGAGCACTTCTTGATACGCGGCATCGCGAACGCCCGATGAAAGATAGAGGCTGACACCGTCGTCCCAGGCTGCGGCAACGAGTTGCTGCAGCGGTCCGGCTGCCTCTGAGCGGATCAGTATGTCGCCGACACTCACCAGGTCAGCGGGTTCATAGCTGCGAGGCAGATAGTTGTGCTTATTGGTTAAAACGAGCAGAGATTCGGGATTGGTAACGGGCGTAGAGTCCGTATAGGGAATGGTATCCAGGTCAAGGTTTACCTGCACGATAACCTCTTCCGGCGCCATGTTGGGATACACAACGAGATACTCAAGATAGCGCTGGCTGCGTTCCTCCTCAAAGAAGTAATAATCCGAGAGCTGCTTGAGCTTTACTTGCTCAGAGGTGTTGGCAGAGGGGGGAATCTCCTCGCCGGTCTCAACGTCGGCGTGAGCCAACAAGGTCAGGGAGAGGATGCCAACTCCAATAATCACTACCACCAGGGCAACCAAAATCAAAGCAGCCCGTTTATTTCGTTGCTGCTTTTGCCTCAGTCGTTCTCTTTCGGCTGCTCTTGCCAGTCGTCGTTGTTTTGGAGTCATGTTTCCTTAGCTGAGAATTTGCAAATAAGGTCAGGACGATGAAATTAATGGCACTATTATATACAAAACCTGGCAAAAGCCCCCTTGATAGCAATTTTGCGTATCTCACAGCAAGAGAAGTTAACACGTATTACTGTGGCCCATACTTAACAGGTATAATAGCGAGCATAGAGCGGCTCGAGCGCAAATGAGGGAGCATATGGATTCACCAGGCACCATGTGGGAAGCGGCTTTTATACTATCGGTTGTTCTGCTAATCATCGGCTCGATTGTTGCCGTGGTGCTCTATCGGCAGCCCCGGCGCAATGCCATCGTGCGCCCTCTCACCATTATCATCCTCACGGTTTTCGTTGCCATGGCAGTTGTGTACTATCCCGCGTACGTTTGGCGCCTGGGCGCTGAAGACGGCGGCTCTGTCGAGTCGTTGCTCCTCTCGATACAAACTGCGTTTAAGGTGTTCAAGATAGACAACGTCTACGATGTGTACGTCGGCCCGCTTCAAGACGTGCAAACCTGGGTAAAAGCTCCCTACACGATCTACACCACCGTGCTCTACATGTGCGCTCCGTTTTTGCTGTTGAGCTTTGTGCTCTCTTTTATCAAGAGCGTCTCGGCGTACTGTGCCTATGTTCTCAGCTATCATCGCGAGGTTTATGTCTTCTCCAAACTGAGCAGTAGGTCGCTGACCCTGGCAAGGAGCGTGCTGGCTCATTACAAAAAAGTGGGCAGGCGCCTGCCGCAGATTGTCTTTGCCGGAGCTTCTCTTGAGGCAGACAGTACTGCTTATGGACTCTATGAGGCGGCGCGCGACCTCAGATGCATCTGCTTTCGCAAGGACATCCTCTCGCTGAGACTCGATATCCACAGCAAGCGTGCCCGCATGAACTTCATTCTCATCGGCGACAGTCACCATGAGAATAATACCCAGGCACTCCGTCTGCTTGAGCGCCCCGCCAAAGGAGAAAAGCCTAACTACGCCGCAAGAAGGCGCGAGAACACCTGGCTGTATGTGATTGACTCCTCAAAGGGTACCGAGCTCTTGCTCGACGGCAAAACAGGCGCAATGACCATCCGCAGGATAGACCATGCGCGGCAGTTTATCCATAACCTGCTCTGGGAGGACCTGTGGGATGCCCAAACCGGAGAACATGCCCTGTTCTCCACCGCCGTTGCTGAGGATTCGCTACGGCGCATCTCGGTGCTGCTGGTGGGCTTGGGTAAGAATGGCACCGCACTGCTCAAGGCTCTTGCCTGGTTTGGGCAGATGGAGGGCTACGCTCTGGAGATACACGCTCTCGACCACGACCATGCGGCTGAAGAGAAGTTTCGCTTTCAGTGTCCGGAGCTGCTCGACGAGCGCTACAACCACAAGAGCGACCCCAACGAGGCTATCCATTCAATCACGATACATTCCGGGGTAGACACCAACAAACAGGTCTTCAGCGATCTCGTAAAAGAGCTTGCAGGTACCACAACGCTGGCCTTTGTCTCCCTCGGCAACGGCGAGCGAAACATCGATGCCGCCCTTAACCTCCGGGTGCTCATGGAGCGCTACGCAAAGGGCACAAACCCCAGACCGCCTATTTATGCAGTGCTGCATGATTCCGAGAAAATATCGATGCTCACCAGCGTTTCTGATTTTTCTGAGGAGAACTATTTTATCAACCTGATAGGGGACTACCAGGAGCTGTTCTCATATCAGATGATCTTTGATCCCCGCTTAGAAGGCGAGGCGCTGCAGTACCACATATTCTGGTCAGTGAAGAGTACAGAAGATGCCTCTGAAAAAGAGGTGAAAAAAAAGACCGGGGAATTCTGGAGCAAGGAGTATTACCGCAACTCATCGATATCGCGGGTGATACACAACAAGGCTGTGCGTAAGTATGGGCCCCTCTCCGAAGAGAACCGCAAGGAGAGAACTGAAGCCGAAATCGCCCTTGCTGCCGGCATGTTGGAACACCGCCGATGGAACGCTTATATGCGCTCTGAGGGTTACGTGTACAACGACGTCAGAAACAATCTGGCAAAGCAGCATAACCTCCTGGTGCGCTACGACGAACTACCGCTTGCTGAGCAGGAAAAAGACTTCAAGAAAAGTTGACACGGCTGTCATCTAGAGGGCGCAAGCCCGAAGAATCTTTTGAGCGCTGACAGGGGATGGGTTCCCGCACACCCCTCTGTCGTTCCCGCGACCCCCTCTGTCGGTCCCGCGAAGGCGGGAACCCATACCCCCTGTCGTTCCCGCGACCCCCTCTGTCATTCCCGCGAAGGCGGGAACCCATACTCTGTCATCCCGAGCCCCCTCACCTTGTCGCAATCTTTTCTCTCCTG
>JAISPK010000046.1 GCA_031274985.1 Coriobacteriales bacterium
GCCCGAGTAATCGGGTCCCTTCAGCACAAAAACGCAAAAATTTGTAAAAAATTCGATGAAACGCGAAGAATTTATTCGTGCCCAAAACAGCTATACAAAAGAGCAAATTACTGACCAGCACTTTAACAAATAGACCAAAAACAGAACGATGCAGAGCTTCCAAAATCTTCGCGTTTCATCGAAATTTTTACAAAAAAAGAGCTCTTTGTGCTGATTCGCACAAGCGACAGGCTGCGACAGGATGCTCAAGGGCACTCTTTGCGCTGATTTATGCGATTATCTGAACCATTGAGGCAATCAGGCTTGTTGACACCTCAGGCGGCAAAGACATCTAAAAATCAAATGACATATAAAATAATAATGCTATACTAATAACATGAAGCTATACATCAGCCATCAGTCAGCGCTCGAGTTTTGGAGAAAGCCAAAAGCCAAAGAGGCTCTGGGCAATAAGAGGGTGCAGATTGAGAGGCTTTCCGCAAAGCCCGCAGACGCAAAAGGCCTCAGCGCCCATGAGTCCTTGGGTCTGGCCTTACCACTTCATGTTTTGGTTGGCAGTGATAATGCGCGAAAGGTCTCCAGGAGCCTGGTAAGCCACATCAGTACAAGAGAGTATCCGTGCGGGAGTTTTTTTCAAGCAGCCGACTGGCTTTTTATGAGCTCCCCTGAACTCTGCTTCGTGCAGATGGCCAGCGAGCTGTCTTTGATTGAGCTTATTGTGCTCGGCTATGAGTTGTGCGGAGGCTATCGTTTAGATTGTGCGGAAGACTCAGAGCAGGGGTTTTGCTCCGCTCGTCCTTTGACAAACGCTGCGCGACTGGGCTCTTATATAGCGAAGGCGGTGAGCCACAAGGGCCGTACAAATGCAGGCAAAGCGTTGCGACACATCGCCGACAATTCAGCCTCGCCCATGGAAACAGCCCTGGCTTTGCTTTTGGGCCTGCCCTGCAAACTTGGTGGCTACGGCTTACCTGCACCACTCCTTAACTACCACGTAAAACTCCCTGACACCATCAAAAAATCGCTCGGCAAAAACAAGCTGTTCGGTGACCTCTTTTGGCCAGACGCAAAACTTGATGTGGAGTATGACAGCGACTCCTGTCACACCGGGTCAGAGCAGATCAAAAAGGACGCAGTGCGAAGAAACGCGCTGATATCTCTGGGGATCACCGTGATAACCGTGTCGCGGATGCAGATAAACAGCACGGCAGAACTACGCACAACTGCTGAGCAATTAAGCAAACAGCTCGGGGTGCGTCTGCGGGACCCAAAGGAGTTTTCTGCGCGCCATGCTTTGTTACGGCAGCAACTTTTGCCCAGGGTATCGCTCAATAGATAACACCAGGCAGTTCGCTTGCTGATGATAGATGCCTGCAAAAATTGGCGTGAGGAGCTAGTTGTTTTGATAATGGTATAGTAATAGTATTAATTACGAGAGCGCACAACGAGCTAATATACAATCATGCCGCAAGCTTAACAACGGGGGTATCTTAATGCGGCACACATCTCTTTAAGCCTGCTGTCTCGCAAAGTAAATATTGGTGGCTGAAAACCAAACTGCATAGGGTAGAAACAACAAAAAGAATTCTGAGACAGAGCAGACAAAGCACCTGCCCGGAGGGCAGAAAATAGGTAGGTTTGTGGCATCGCAAGCGCATTAAGAGAGAAGGTAGCACCCATGACTTATATCTGCGGCAACGACACCGAATTGGTCCTCGGGGCAACCGAGGATGTCATTGCGTCAGAAACGCCGGAAGAAGCCTTCGCATCGGCAAAGGCGAACAAGAGGCGAGCACGCAAAGCCATTTATTTTGCGATTATTATTTTTGTTTTAGCAGTAGCGGTCTTGATAACGGTGTTTTGGCATGCTGCCGCATTGACAAAACCTAGTGCGGCGACTCTTTACAACACAACACTCTCTCGCCCCGTGTCAAACAACCATGGATCTAAGCCAACGAGTGAGTCTGGCGCGCAAAGCGCCGCAGCCGCTTCTGGCAGCATTGGTTCAGACAACGACACCTCTGCTAACGGCAGTAGCGGCGCCCCGGGCACCAACAATAGCAACAGCGGTGGAAGTACCGGTGGCGGCTCCGGTGGCAGTGGAGGAACCACCGGAGGAGGAAACGCCGGCAACGACCAGACTTGGCACCCTTCTTGGAGCGAACAGGTGTGGGTAGACACAAGCGGGTGGCAGAGTATATTTGTCGCAGACAATCCAATATTTGAATCACATAGTATATGTAATACTTGTGAAGCAATCATTAGTGGTTTTGGAGCACAGCACATAATGGAGACACTCCACACCGGCTATCACTCTGGATATGTCCAAGTCGGCACCGAGCCCGTCTATGAACAACAGTGGGTCACCAGCGGCTACTGGACCACCATCACACACCCCGGATACTGGGGTTAAGGAGGGCATTGCCATGAATAAATATAGAGCATACTACAAGAAAACATTGAGGGAACTTCGCAGTGCTTATGCCGCCGCAGCTGCCGCCCATGCTTTACTCATTCTTTTGTTTGCCTTGAACGCGGTCACCTCGTTAGCAGACGGCTCCCCGGTGTTAGCTGCCATTTATGGCGCTATAGCTATTATATGGGGAGTCTTTTTGTTCAGGGACATTAAAGACTATAGGAGGATCAAAGTCGAACAACATCTAGCTTATCTCGAGACCACGCTCTCGTAGCGCTCCCTCTCGCTGCGCGCGCCCTGCCTCGCGCACACAAGAAACCCTTATCCTAATACGGGCGTCATGCTAAAATAGGAGGTCATCGCTTGGCTTTCTGAGGAGCTTAACCCCGCATGCAAGGCAGCAATCTGCGAAAACTCATCATTGGCGTCGTCATAATCATTGCTTTGGCCGTGGTGCTGCTGCGTGGCGACCAGCTCCTAGAGCTCATCGAAACCATGCAGCGCGGCTATCTCCCCCTGCTGTTGCTGGCGGTTGCAAGCCAGCTTGGCAAATACGTCAACCAGGCGTTTGCCTATGCCTATGCCTTTAAAACCGTGGGAGAAAAGCGCCGCGCGCGCGACACGCTCCCCCTGGTTTTTGGATCCTTTTTCATGAACACCATCGCCCCTTCATTCAACATGGCCGGAGCAGGACTGGTAATCGATGACTCGCGCCGCCGCGGCATCTCAACGGGCCACGCCACCAGCGCTGCGCTTCTCATGCAGATGAGTATCGAATCCGGCTTTCTCGTTATCATGATAGGCGGGTTCATCGTGTTGCAGCTTGCCGGCCACCTTGACCCACTTTGGCTCTTGATGCTGCTCTTTGTGGTGTTTTTGGTTGGCGGTATGGCAGGCATCATGGTGGTAGGGCGCAAAAACCCCGACCTGGTGGTCTCAATCCTGCAGCCGGTGGAGCGCTTTACCAACAACATCTCCAAGAAGGTTCGCAAAGGCAAAGAGCTCAACCCGTGGGCAAAAACACTGGTAAAGAATTTCTCTGAGGCTGCCGGCACCATTGGACAGAACCCCCGCAGGGCAGCCCTCGTTTTTCTCTTTTCAATCGGGGCCTCGCTTTGCGAGCTGCTCTGTTTTTGTCTCGTTGGTATGGCCTTTGGCCTTGACGCACCCAGCGCTCTCATCGGTGGCTACGTGGTGGCCACGCTCTTTGCGATGATCGCCATCACACCCCAGGGCATTGGTGTGGTGGAAGTGGCTACGGTTGCCTTGCTTGCAGCCTACGGCGTGTCCGGCTCCATCGGCACCGCCGTTGCCCTCACGTATCGCGGGCTGGTGTTTTGGATGCCTTTTACCATAGGCGCGGTGCTGATACACCGCACCAGGAGCTTCTCTGGCAAGCCCGAAAAAAAACAGCTCAAAGAGCCGCGGCATTCTCAGGCAGATCGCAGACTAAACGCGGGTGACCCCCACGAGCTCACGGCAGAGCAGCAAAATCAAACAGAAGAAGAGAAAGAGAACAGGTAACGCAGGTGGCAAAGCTTTCAAAGAAAAACGAGGACTTGCTCAAGGCGGTAAAACGGCAGGCATCGCGCGTACAGGGTCCTGCCGCACGAACCGGACAAACCGGACAAACCGCACTAGCCGGAGAAGCCGCACAAACCGCACAAACCGCACAAGCCGCACAAACTCAGTTTGCCAACAGCAAACCCGAGGCCACCTCAACGGTGGGCGTGGGCGTTGACATTGTAGAGATAGAGAGAATGGAACGCGCCCTTGAGCGCACACCACGCATAGCAGAGAGGGTCTTTACCAGCGGCGAGCGCACGTACGCCTGGAGCAGGCCCCGACCTGCCGTGCAATACGCGTCATTCTTTGCGGCCCGCGAGGCAGTGCTCAAGGCTTTGGGCTGCGGCTTTGCTGAGGCCGGCTATCAGGACGTTGAGATCACGCACGACGACAAAGGCAAGCCGATAGTGCTCCTCCACGGCAATGCCGCTCTCGTGGCCAGCCAGCAGGACATTGTTGAGATACAGATCTCGCTTTCGCACACCCATCACGTTGCGGTTGCTTCGGCTGTGGCCATCAAATCGCTGAGCGCTCCCTATAAAAACGAGACGCTCAGCCCCCTAGAAGAGCTCGCTCGCCAGTTCAAAGAGCTGCGATCCCTGTTGGATGACCTGGGTGTCAGCGCTATAATCGACAACGAAGAAGAAGAGGCCGGCAGCGACAGCCCCAGCAACGTAGAAGAGGCCGGCAACAACGACAACGTTGACGACTGCGAAAACAACAACAACGAGCTTTTCCCGCAAGCAGGAGCAGAAATCAGCCCGGAAGTACAGGAGGTCGAGCATGAATGAGCAGATCAGCATAGACTATGCTGGCATGCTACCACCCTTTGAGCGGCGCTGGGCCTGGACCGAGATAGACCGGGACGCGATTCGCGCCAACCTCAAGAACATGCGCAAGCTCCTTGGCCCGGACGTCATAATCCTCACGGTGGTAAAAGCAGACGCTTATGGGCACGGGGCCGTAGAAGTGGCAAAAGCAGCCCTGGGTGCCGGCAGTAAATACATCGGCGTTGCTAACGTCACCGAAGGCATGCAGCTCAGACGCGCGGGCATCAAAGCGCCCATCATCATTTTGTCCGAGCCGCCAGCCACCTGCGTGGACGCTATTCTCAGTTATGATCTGGTCCCGACAATCTGCACGGTAGAGTTTGCCCTGGCACTGGGGGAGGCCGCCTCGGCTGCCGGGGTCATCGCGCCCTTCCACCTCAAGGTTGACACCGGCATGAACCGCATTGGCGTGCACTACACTGATGCCGGCGACTTTTTGCGCACGGTAAGTTTTCACGAAGGGCTGGAGCTGCAGGGTACCTTCACCCATTTTGCTACTGCTGACACCGCAGACAGCTATGCCTTCAAAACCCAGATGGACCGCTTTGAGCACGCTCTGGAAACCATCCGCTATATGGGTATGGAACCGGGCATCGTACACGCAGCTAACTCTGCGGCAGCTATCAGATACAAGAGTTCGCACTTTGACATGGTGCGCCTGGGCATTGCCACCTACGGTCTGCACCCCTCAAACCTGACCCGCGACCTTGTGCAGCTGGAGCCGGCCATGAGCATCCACGCACGAATCTGTGCGCTTAAGCAGGTTGGGCTGGGAGAAGGCGTGAGCTACGGATACACGTATCGCTCGCCGGGCGGTGTGGAAATCGCCACCATTCCACTGGGCTATGGCGACGGGCTGAGCCGGCTTCTCTCCAACAAGATGGATGTACTCGTGGAAGGGCATCGCTACCCGCAAGTGGGTACTATCTGCATGGACATGTGCATGTTTGAGGTCAGGAACCGCAAAGATATCTCAAGCCTGCGCAATGCGCAGCTTTCTGCCGAGCGAAAACCGGTGGAGTACGGCGACAAGGTCACCATCGTGGGAAAAAGCGGCAACCAGGAGATTTCCATGGACGATCTGGCAAACCGGATTGGAACCATCAACTACGACATGGCTTGCATGTTTGGCAGAAGGCTCGAGCGCTACTACGTAAACTAGCTCAAGGAATTGCCCAACAAAAAGCACAACGGGGACGGCGCCTCTTTCAGGAGCCGTCCCCGTTCAATGTTCAGCAAATCTCTTTATATTGACGCTACTACAAGGGCAACAACGATAATATAGTAGACTAACCACCCCGCCACGCCAATAATACCCGTAACCAAGCCGGCAATTGACATGCCTTTATACACGGGGTTTTTCAGGGCCATGGCGCCGGTGATGATTGCCGCGATGCCCGGGAGCCCGAACAAGCACAACCCGATAATGCCGCAAATGAGGGAGGCCACGGCCAGTCCATTGGACTGCTCGAGGGGAGGAGCCTGCATATAAACCGGCGACTGCACGCCCTGGGTATATTGCACAGACTGCCCATACTGTGCCGGCTGGATGGGCTGTGCGTACTGAACCGGCTGTACCGGCTGCACGGGCATTACCGGTTGCACAGGTTGTTCTGGTTGCACAGGTTGCTCTGGCTGAGCAGCCACTTGTGCATCGCTAAAATCGTTGGTCCATTGTGAGCCGTCCCAGTAGCGCAACTTTGCCGCGTCTCCTGATGGGTCCGGATACCACCCTGCCTGCTGGTCTGCCATGTTTCCTCCTAAGATAAAGCAGCAACTTTTGAATTGATTATACAGAAAAAGACCCCCAACAGGGGGCCTTTTTGTAAAGACAGGATAAGTGCAGGCGTTTAACGCTTTGAGAACTGCGGGCGCTTGCGGGCTTTTTTGAGACCGTATTTTTTGCGCTCCACCATTCGGGGGTCGCGGGTCAGGAAGCCTGCCTTCTTCAGATCCTCACGATAATCGCCGGCCTCCAATAAGGCGCGCGAAATACCGTGACGAAGAGCTCCCACCTGGCCGGAGATACCGCCGCCAACGCCAAGGGCGATGACATCAAAGTGATCAACGGTGTTGGTGACCTTAAAGGGGGTCAGGGCATAATCCAGGAGCACGCTGCGACCAAAGTACTCCTTGCCGTCACGACCATTGACCGTGATTTTGCCGGATCCCGGAACAAGACGCACGCGCATAACTGCATTCTTGCGTCGGCCGGTTCCCGTGTAAACTGCATCGTTAGTGGCCATAGACTCATGCCTCCAGTTCTATCTTTTGCGGCTGCTGAGCGGTGTGTGGATGCTCAGGACCGGCGTAGACTTTGAGCTTTTTGCCCTGAGCACGACCCAGGGTGTTTTTGGGGAGCATGCCCTTGACGGCGTGTTCAATGACACGCTCCGGGTGACGCTCCAGGGCGCGTTCAAAGCTCTCTGCCTTGAGCCCGCCGGGATAATTGCTGTGACGATAATACGTCTTCTGCGCGGCCTTATTGCCGGTGAGACGAATCTTGCTCGCATTGACGATGACCACAAAATCACCGGTATCAATATGCGGCGTGTATTCAGGCTTGTGTTTACCTTTGAGGATATGCGCTGCACGGGTTGCCACTCGGCCAAGGACCTGACCCTCAGCGTCTATCAGCACCCATTTGCGCTCAACCTCTCCGGCTTTTGCGTAGTACGTTCCCACTGTTCCTCCAGTATGTTATGCCTAGGCAGCAGCGTGTTTCTGCGTGAAGTGAGTTGTCTGCTGGACGACAGACAGGAGCACAGCCTCAGGCGGTTGTTAGCGTCCATTGCTTCACGGGGCTAAACGGAAGCGAAAAGCGAACCCTCAAATTGTATACAAGTGCCTGCCAGAGTGCAAATAAAATATTTTGAAGCCTTCGTCTGCGGCCTGCTGCCCTGAAAGACCGCCCCTGTCGCTCCCGCGACCCCCTCTGTCGTTCCCGCGACCCCCCCCTGTCGTTCCCGCGAAGGCGGGAACCCATACTCTGTCATCGCACAGAAGATTCTTCGGGCTTGCGCCCTCAGACTGACAAAGTGTCTGTCGCTCCCGCGAGCCCCCCTGTCGTTCCCGCGTAACCCTCTGTCATTCCCGCGAAGGCGGGAACCCATGCCCC
>JAISPK010000072.1 GCA_031274985.1 Coriobacteriales bacterium
CCGGCTGATGATAGGCAATTACCGCCAGGGTCTCCAGGGCAGCCTGCGAGAGTGAGCGGGTGTCCCAGGAGGCCACGTAGCGCTCAATGGCCTCGTGATAAGCCGGATGCGAATACAGACGCCAGCCGCCAGCCACCTCGCGCAGCTGAATGCCGCGCTCCTCGTCTGCAAAGCGATTGGCCATAAAAGCCAGCGCACTGTCTACCTCAGAGGGACGCGCATCGATGATCTTTGCCAGCTCCGCAGCGCTTACCGGCTCATCAGACACAAACAGCAGGGCTTCTAATACCCCTTGCAGGGATTCTTCATTCATGATTGTTCCTTTTTCTCCAGGTATTCATCCACCGGGCTGGTCTCAGCCGCAGGAGCCGCATTTGCCGGAGCCCAGTGCTCCTCTTCAATCCAGCTGAGGGTGATGGTGCCGTCTTGTTCGTGCTGCTCGATGTTTATCATGCCACGATGAAAGAGCTCGAGCATGGCCAAAAAGCTCACTACTACATTGGCGCTGTCGCGCGGGCCTCCCAGCAGCTCGATAAAGGTCATCCTTGGCTGCGTCGCAAGGCGCGTGCGAATCTCCTCCAACCGACTTTCTACCGGAATGGGACGGGCGGCTATGTGGCGGGCCTCCATAAGAAACTCTTCCCGGCGAGCTGCCAGTCCGGCGCAGATAAGCGCCAGATTCTCGAGATTGACGCCCTCAAGATAATCCGGCAACACCGAAAGGAAAGGGGTCTCGAGACCGGCGCGCCGGGCATGCATCCTGCCCTCGTTTTCCATCCGCGCAGAGAGGGCGCCGGCAGCATTTCTGAACTGCTTATACGCAATGAGCCGCGAGATCAGGATCTCGCGAGCCTGTTGTGGTTCTATATCCTCAAAGTCTTCCAGGTCTACCTCAAAGTCCGAGGCAGTTGGGAGGAGCGAAGTGGCTTTTATGGCCAAAAGGCTGGCGGCGACCTCGATAAAATCCGAGGCAACGTCCATGTCGAGATTTTTCATGTCCCCCAGATAGGCCAGGTACTGGCTTGCCACCTCGGCAACCGAGATGGCGCCGATGTCTACCTTGCGCTGGCTCACCAGATGCAACAGCAGTTGAAACGGTCCCTCAAAATCGGCTGTTTTTACGTTGTACGACATGTTCATCCAAAATAGTTGGTGTGCATGGCAGTCTTGACGTCTCTGAGTGTTTGGGCTGCCACCTCATTGGCTCTTTCGGTGCCCTCGCGCAGCACCTTGCGCACATACGCCGGGTCTTGCGCAAACTCCTCGCGCCGCGCCCTGATGGGGGCCAACTCCGCATCGAGTACGTCAAAGAGGTACTTCTTAACCTTCATGTCTCCGAGTCCGCCGCGTTGGTAGTGCTCCTTCATCTGCGCTACCTCAGCTTTGTCTGGCGCAAAGACATCCAAAAACGTAAAAACCGTGTTGCCCTCAAGGTGGCCCGGTTGCTCCACAAATTGGTGCTGGGGGTCGGTGTACATGCTCTTGACCTTTTCCCAGAGCACGTCTTTTGAATCGCCGAGATAGATGGCGTTGCCGAGTCCCTTGCTCATTTTGCGGTCGTTGCCATCCGTGCCGGGCAGTCGACGGGAGAGTTCATCACCTGCGAGCAGGGCCTCCGGCTCAACGAGAACCTCACCATAGTATTTGTTGAAGGAACGCACTATCTCGCGCGTCTGCTCAATCATGGGGAGCTGATCCACGCCCACCGGCACCACATTGGCTTTGCAAAAAGTGATGTCGGCAGCCTGGGAGATAGGATAAACCACAAAACCACAGGGCACCGCTGCGCCAAAACCCTTGGTGGCAAGTTCGGCCTTTACGGTGGGGTTGCGCTCCACCCGGGCAAGCGAAACCAGATTGAGGTAGAAGATGGTCAGCTCGGCGATAACCGGTATCTGGGACTGAATGGCGATGGTCGTACGCGCCGGGTCAAGACCCACGGCCAGATAGTCGAGAGCTACCTCGTGCACCGACTCGGCAACTTTTTGCGGATTCATGAAGTGGTCCGTAAGCGCCTGCACGTCGGCAATCAGCACGTAACAGGTGTAGTCACCGCTTTCCTGCAGTGCCAGGCGATTTTTGAGCGACCCCACATAGTGACCGAGGTGCAACTGCCCGGAGGGGCGGTCGCCGGTCAGGAGGACTTGCCTGCTCATGGGGTCTCGCTTTCTCTCATCTAACAAATTCCTTTCAAATCACCGGGTTGTGCACATTTAGCTAAATAGCCCGTATAAGAGTCCGGTCAGATTGCCGGCTGTAGCATCAAGATACAGGCTAATGGGCGAAAAATTGATTCCCACATAGCTGAGCACAAAGGGAATACCAAACAGGATAATCAAAAGCACGGGCAGGGCATAGCGCTGAATGCTGTAATACTGCCTGAGGGCTTTGTCGGGGAGAAAGACGGCGATAACACTCGAGCCGTCCAGGGGTGGAATCGGTATGAGATTAAAAAACATCAAGATGAAGTTGATATAGGTAAAGAAGTAGCCAACCATGACTATATCAATGCTTACTTCCCGTGAGAAAAAGCCCGGTAAAACCAGGAGGTTGACAATAAGCGCGCCCAGGATGCCCATGATAAGATTGGAGGCCGGGCCGGCTAGACCGGTGAGCAGCTCGCCTTTTCGTATGTCCTTGAAGTACCGCGGGTTGTAGGGAACCGGCTTGGCGTAGCCAAAGACCGGGCCTCCCGCCGCAGCCATCACTATGGGGAGCAGCACGGTACCGAAGGGGTCAACATGCTTGAGGGGGTTGAGCGAGAGCCTCCCCTGGCTTTTTGCCGTGGGGTCTCCCAGCTTCCAGGCCATAAAGCCATGCGACACCTCATGAACAACGATAGCAGGAACGAAGCAGATGATCATGATCACCGCAATCGGTATGCCAAAAATGGTCTGATCCAAAATTACCCTATCCGTTCAACTCGGCTTCTATGCGAGCAGTTATCTCCAACCACTCTTCTTCCAGAGCGGGAATGCTGCGCTTGAGTACATTATACCTGTCCAGCATGGCCGTAAAGCTGTCCTTGTCATTATAAAGAGCCTCATCGGCCATGGCGGCTATGATGCAATCGTATTCTTTCTGAGCCTCGTCCAGCTCGGGCTCGAGGGTCTTCAACCGCGCGCGATCTTCCTTGAGATTGCTGTAGGCACGGTTGCGCGCCTCGGCCTCAGCTCGCTTTTGCTCCCGGGTCTTGGGCCCCGAGGAGTCCTGCGCCACAAAGAGGTTGCTCTCCTGGTCTTTGTGCGCATGCTTCTTGGCGCGCACCGGCTTGTCTGCCGGCAAAGCAATGAGCGTAGGGTCAACGGAGTAGTCCCGCTGCTCTTCTTCGCGCTTGCGCAGGTAATAATCGTAGTTGCCCACGAATTCGCGCACCCGCCCGGCATCGATTTCGATGATGCGATTGGCTACCTTGCGGATGAGGTGACGGTCGTGGGTGATGAGCACCAGTGTGCCCTTAAAGGCCTTGAGCGCCGCTTCCAGCACATCGCTGGAGTTTATGTCGAGGTGGTTGGTAGGCTCATCCATACAGAGGAGGGGTGCCGGGCTCACCAGCATCTTAGCCAGAGCCAACCGGCTCTTCTCGCCACCGGAGAGCACGCTGACCTTCTTTTCCACGGCATCGCCGGTAAAGAGAAAGGCGCCGAGCAAGCCCCGGACCTCACCGATGGTCCATCCGGGTGCCACGTTATCCAGCTCCTTGAACACGGTTGAGGAGGAATCGAGCTGTTCTACCTGATGCTGCGCGTAGTATCCCTCGCAAACCTTGGCGCCCAGCCTGCGCTCACCGCTCTCAAAGGGCAGCACGCCCGCGATGATCTTGAGCATCGTTGACTTGCCGGCGCCATTGGGGCCTACCAGAGCCACGCGGTCGCCGCGGTAGAGCTTGAGGTTGAGGAGCGGATGCGGGCCGCCGTAGACCTGCGTGGTGCCGTAGGCCTTGACGATATCGTGGAGTTCAATGACCAGATCCCCGGTGCGCGGCGGCTGCTTAAAGCGAAAGCTGATCTTGCGTTTGCCCTCCGGGGGTATGATGCGCTCCAGCTTCTCTAGTTTTTTTACGCGCTCCTGCACCTGACGTGCTTTGGATGCCTTGTATCTGAAGCGATTGATAAACGCCTCCATGTGAGCGATTTCTTCCTGCTGCTTGTCATAAGCTTGCTGGCGAAGCACGCGCTCCTTTTCCCTCGCCCGTTCAAAGGCGCTGTAGGTGCCCCGGTAGAGTTGGATGCGTTCGTTTTCGATACTCCACACGCGGGAGACCATGTTGTCCATAAAGGCGCGGTCGTGGCTTACCACTACCACAGCACCTTCGTAGCTTTTAAGAAAGGATTCGAGCCAGCGCACGCTTTCCAGGTCGAGGTGGTTGGTGGGCTCGTCCAAGAGCAGGAGTTCCGGGCGTGCAAAGAGCAGACGTGCCAGAGCAATGCGCATCTGCCAGCCTCCGCTGAACTCGCTCACCTGGCGAGTGGCATCCTCTGCGCTAAAACCGAGCCCGGTAAGCACGGTTTTGGCATCGCTTTCCAGGTTCCAGCCACCGGCATTCTCAAAGATATCCGAGAGCCTGCCGTATTCGGCCAGGAGTTGGTCGTGGGACATTGAAGCAATCTGACTCTCGTACAGGCCCCTGTCGCCTTCACTTATGTCATTCCCGCGCCCACTTATGTCATTCCCGCGAAGGCGGGAATCCACAGAGCAAGTGTCCAGAGCAAGTGCCGCCTCCAGCTGCGTAAGTCGTTTTTGCGTTTCCAAAAGCTCCTGTTTTGCCTCGAGCACACTTGCCAAAACGCTCATGTTGCTCGCAGCGCCGAGTGTCTCCTGCTCCAGATAGCCGGTCTTCACTCCCTTGGCAAGGGTCAGCGTGCCGCTGTCAAACGACTCCCGCCGGGCGATGATATTGAGGAGCGTGGTTTTTCCGGAGCCGTTGGCGCCCACGAGTGCAATACGCTCAGCAGACTGGATGGCAAACGTGGCCTCAGCAAAAAGAGTGCGAGCGCCAAAAGACTTGGCCAGGGTGCTGGCGTTGCAAATGAGCATGGGCTATAAGAGGTCCAGAATCGGCTGAACCACCAGGGGCCAAAGAGCAATGAGCGTCGTTAAGGCAACATAGCTAATGAGCCACGGGCTTTTGAAAGCCCTGGCAAAGACCTTAGGTTCGCTCGGAGCTCCCGCCCTTTTTTGCGCAATGATGAGTTTACGACGGACTATAAGGATGACAATCGCGGCAATGAGCGCCAGGAAAAAGACCAGAACCAGAGCACCGGCAAACAGGTCGTTGTTTACATAGATAGTGAGGGTGGCGATTCCGTTATTGAGCATATGCAGAAGCATTGACCATTTGAGCGAGAATCTCCCCGCAGTATAGGCAAGCACAATGCCGATGAGAAAGGCGAATGCCGCCTGAAAAAGAATCATATGGTAGAGCCCAAAGAGCAGCGAGGAAACGATGATGGCAAAGTTGGCACCATAGCGCTCGAGGCTGCGCATCACCGCGCCCCTGAACACCAGCTCCTCGCAAATAGGGCCAATGATAACGATATACAGAGCGCCCAACGTTGATAACGCCAATTCGGTCATACTCTCATCGAGAGCATCGCTGAGCGAACTACCCCCTTGATTAAAGAGCTGCTCAATAACCGCCTGGCCAGCAATCATGACAAATTGCACACCCAGCACAATGGCAAACAGGGCAAGGAGCGTGCCGATAGCAGCCTTGCTGTGAACCTGCGTAACATCGGTAGATACAAGCTTTTTGCCGCGAATGATAAAAAACCAGGGGAGCCCGCAGAGCATCCCCAAAATGGAAGAGAGTCCGGCGTACTTTAGCGCCGCATCAGTAATGGCTTCGGCCAGCAGAGCAGTCAAGGCCGCATCGACGTCCGGGCTCGGGTAGGCGGAGTTTTGGCTGGAATTGACCAATTCTTTGAAAATCTCAGGATGCTCCAAAAAGGCAGCCGCCAACGAGACAATCACTCCCACCACAAGCATGGTTAGAAGAAACGCTGCAACGCAAAGCACTACTCCGCGCACGTCACGCCTGAGCTGCCGGGGATCTCTTATTGCTACATCATATAACACTTTTTAGCACCGTTCGCCTCTACTGCCCGTTGATCTTTGCAAGAGGCGCCAATTCTATGAGCAGTTTGCGGGTCTTATTATTCTTATCAAATTGTACCTCAATGGTACCTCCGGCCACAGAAAGAACAGACCCCCGTCCAAAGACCTTATGTTCTACGAGGTCGCCCGCCTTAAAGTTCACAGCTTCCTTGCGTTCCTGCGTTTGCGAAGGGGTCTTGCTGTCAGCCTCACTTGAGCCGCTGCCAAAGAGCCGCCCTGCCGGGCTCCCCGTGCCAAAGCTGCCCGTGCCTCTTACGGTGGCAGAACTACTAAAACCTCTTCCGGTGCCAGAGCCAAAGGTGCCGTTTCTGCTACCACGCTTTTCCCAACCGGTGCCACGGATTCCCTGTGAACCCAAACCAATGCGGTTAAGGAGGTTATTCGGAATCTCGGTGGTAAAGCGGGACATAGGGTTTGCTGAGGAGAGTCCATAGAGCGAGCGCTGCTGGGCGCAGGTAAGATACAGCAACTCCCGCGCGCGGGTAATGGCCACGTAAGCCAACCGTCGCTCCTCCTCAACGCCGCGACCCTCTGCCACGGACATCATGTGAGGGAATATTCCCTCCTCCAAGCCGGCAATAAAGACGACCTTGAATTCGAGACCTTTGGCCGTATGCACCGTCATCAGCTTGAGGTAATCCTCCCCTTCTGCCATGGTGTCCAGATCGCTCCTGAGGGCGAGCCACTCCATGAAAGCAATGAGGGACTCCGAAGCCGAGGTCTCTGGAATGTCGCCTGTCAAATTCTCCGTCCCCCTGACAGGCACACCAGCCCCGTCCCCCGGTCCCAGCAAATGCTCAGCAGAAAACTCGGCAGCGACGCCAAAGAATTCCTGCACGTTTTCTTTGCGGGAGGTTGCTTCTTCGTACGGAAGACTTGCCAGATAAGCCATGAGCCCGCTTTTTTCGGCGACTATCTCTACGATGCTGCGCAGGTCTCCCTCAAGGAGGCGCAGGTCTTTGATAAGCTGGTTGAACTCCCCTACCGAACGCAGCGCTGCCTTGGGCAGCGACTCGTCTGCCAGAGCAAGCTCAGTAGCGTCCATAAAACTGCATCGTTCATCAGAGGCTATCTGCTCGATGCGCGTGATAGTTGTACCGCCGATACCGCGCCGTGGCTTGTTGATGATCCTTTTTGCGGCCATATCGTCGTGTGGATTAACAACCAGCTTGAGGTACGCCATGAGGTCACGGATCTCTTCACGGTCAAAGAAGCGCGTTCC
The DNA here is from genome assembly GCA_031274985.1 of Coriobacteriales bacterium. Taxonomy (GTDB): domain Bacteria; phylum Actinomycetota; class Coriobacteriia; order Coriobacteriales; family UBA8131; genus WQXH01. Next base: position 7,340 of record JAISPK010000072.1, read on the forward strand.
CCCGAAGATGCGATACGGCACACCGGCCCGCATGAGCATGTCCTCAAGGATGCGCGACTGGGCATTAGTGCGATAAAAAAGTGCAAAGTCTTCATAGGGGTGTCCGGCTCTGTGAAGGCGCTCGATCTCGCCGGCAATCCAGCGACCTTCGTCGCGTTCGTCGCTCGCGAGATACAGGCGTATCAACTCGCCGGCCTTTTCGTCGGTAAAAAGATGCTTGGCTTTACGGGCTTTGTTATTGGCTATGACGTGGTTTGCCGCGGTGAGAATGGACGAGGTGGAGCGGTAGTTTTGCTCAAGACGGAGCACCTTGGCGCCGGGGTAATCGTTTTCAAACTCAAGTATGTTGCGAATGTCAGCACCGCGCCATGAGTAGATGGACTGATCATCGTCGCCCACCACCATGATGTTTTTATACCTGGCGGCAAGCAGCGTGGCAATCTGGTACTGGGCGTGGTTGGTGTCCTGATACTCATCTATGGAGATATACAAAAAACGTTCCTGATAACCCTCGAGCACCTCCGGCTGCTCCTTGAGGAGACGCCAGGCGTTCATGAGCAGATCATCAAAGTCCATAGCATCGGCTAACTGCAAACGCCGCTCAAGCTCGCGATAAACACGGGCGCATTGTTTTTCGAGAGGCGACTTGGCACGGGCGGCAAACTCCTCGGCATTTACGAGCTCATTCTTCGCTGAAGAGATGCGCCCGCGCAGAGCATTGAGAGAATAGACCTTGGTGTTGATGTCCAGGTCCGCCACTATCTCCTTAACCAGTCGCTTGGAATCATCGTCATCGTAGATGGTAAAGTTGGGGCCGTATCCCAGAAGCTGAGCATGTGCCCTGAGCAAGCGGACGCACAGGGCATGAAAGGTCAATATCCACATTCCCCGGGTTGAACCGAGCAGCCCGGCCAGGCGCTCGCGCATTTCTGCCGCGGCCTTGTTGGTAAAGGTAATGGCCAGAATCTGCCAGGGTGAGACCTCCAGGTCTTCCACCAGATGAGCGATACGATAGGTGAGAGCGCGCGTTTTACCGGTGCCCGCCCCGGCCAGGAGCAAAAGAGGCCCCTCCGTGGTGCTTGCAGCTTCAAATTGTTGACTGTTGAGGCTTGATAGATCGATTGTCATGCTCTGAGTATAACGCAGTTAGAGCTCTTGGTGCTGCAGAGCGCAGCGGGTTATTGCGATGATTCGCAAGCAGAGGTCCGGCTTGGCTACTGCTTGGAGGATTACCTCCGGGCGCAACGACCCTTCGGGGCGACTGAGTAGGCCGAGGGAGAGGGTGACAGGGCATGGGTTCCCGCCTTCGCGGGAACGACAGAGGGGTGAAGTGCTCGACGAGAGGCTGGTTCCCTCCTGCACCTCAACGATATAATCAGCCAGGTTATAGGTTTTGGGCCGGTTTTTTTTGAGAACCTGGATCTCGGGA